>JBHEMR010000106.1:0-6957 GCA_046262495.1 Pseudonocardiaceae bacterium
GGGCAGGTCGTCACCGACGATGGCGACGGCGCGGCCAAGCTCGCCGAATATCTCATCGGCCAGAAGCTGATCTGATCGGCGCAGAGGAGAACCGTCATGGCAGAGGTCCTGGTCCTCGTCGAGCACACCGGCGGCGAGGTCAAGAAGGTCACCAACGAACTTCTTACGGCGGCAGCGAAGCTGGGCGAGGTGTCCGCTGTAGTGGTCGGCACGCCTGGTAGCTCCGCCAAACTCAAGGACCGGCTTGCCGCCTATGGCGCCGCGAAGATCTATGTTGCCGAGTCCGATGACGTGGAAAACTACCTCACCGCTCCCGCCGTCGGCGCGCTGGCGGCGCTCGTGGAGTCGGCTCAGCCAACCGCTGTCCTCATCGCCTCGTCGCCGGACGGCAAGGAGATCGCCGGCAAGCTTGCCGTACGTACCGGATCGGGACTGCTCTCCGATGCCGTCGAGCTGGCGCAGGATGGTACCGCCACGCATTCGGTGTTCGGCGGTTCGTACTTCACCAAGTCCCGGGCCACCACGCCAGTCGCGGTAATCACCGTCCGGGCCGGTGCGATCGAACCGGTGGAGTCACCGGGCGCGGCCGTCGAGCAGACCGTCGAGGTGCCCCCGGTGAGCGCGACGAAGACAGCCAAGATCATCGAGCGGAAACCCATCGAAGGTGGCGACCGCCCAGAGCTCAGTGAGGCCAGCGTCGTGGTCTCCGGCGGTCGTGGCGTCGGCTCGGCGGACAACTTCGGGGTGGTCGAGAAGCTCGCTGACTCGCTCGGTGCCGCGGTCGGGGCCTCTCGAGCGGCGGTGGACTCTGGTTACTACCCGCACCAGTTCCAAGTCGGGCAGACCGGCAAGACGGTCTCTCCGCAGTTATATGTCGCGCTCGGCATCTCCGGCGCAATTCAGCACCGCGCCGGCATGCAGACGTCCAAGACCATCGTCGCGGTCAACAAAGACCCGGAGGCGCCGATCTTTGAGATCGCCGACTTCGGCGTGGTAGGCGATCTGTTCACCATCGCCCCGCAGCTCACCGACGCGGTCACCAAACGCAAGGGCTGACGCGGGGGACGGCGTGGTGAGCGGCCCGCACCGCAGCCACGGAGGGCGCCGTTAGGCTGGGGTCTCGATGACCTACCTCGACCATGCCGCCACGACGCCGATGCTGCCGAAGGCGGTGGCAGCGATGAGCCAGGCATTGTCCACCTTGGGCAATGCCTCGTCGCTGCATGGCTCGGGTCGGCGAGCGCGGCGCACCGTGGAGGAATGCCGGGAGGGCATCGCCGATGCGGTGGGTGCGCGCCCGTCTGAGGTGGTGTTCACCGGCGGCGGTACGGAGGGCGACAATCTCGCCGTCAAGGGGCTGTTCTGGCAGCGGCGTGCCGCCGATGCTCGCCGCACACGGGTACTCGCCTCCACCGTCGAGCATCACGCGGTGCTCGACGCGGTGTCCTGGCTGGCCGATCACGAGGGCGCCGAGGTGAGCTGGCTAGAGGTCGACGACCACGGCCGAGTGCACCCGGAAACGCTACGCGCCGCGCTGACCCGGGACCCGGGATCGGCGGCCCTGGTGACCGTGATGTGGGCGAACAACGAAGTGGGCACCGTAGCGCCGATGCGGGAACTGGCCGAGGTCGCCGCCGGGTACGGGGTTCCGCTGCACACCGATGGTGTGCAGGCTGTTGGCCAACTGCCGGTGCACTTCGGCCGGTCCCAGGTCGCTGCTCTCACCCTGACCGGACACAAGCTGGGCGGTCCTTACGGAGCCGGGGTGCTGTTGCTCGGCCGGGAGGTCGCGGCGACGCCGCTGCTGCACGGTGGTGGTCAGGAACGCGATGTGCGCTCCGGCACGCTGGATGTCCCGGCGATCGTCGGGTTGGCCACCGCGATCCGCCACGCCGTGGCGAGCCAGCCACAGACCACGATTGCGCTGGCGGCGCTGCGAGACGAGTTGGTGGATGGCATCCGGGCCAAGGTGCCCGATGCGGTGCTCAACGGGGATCCGGGTGACGGCCTGATCGACGGCGGTCCCTCGCGACTGCCGGGTAATGCTCATTTCACCTTTCCCGGCTGTGAGGGCGACTCGCTACTGATGCTGCTCGACGCCCGGGGCATCGAGTGCTCCACGGGAGCGGCGTGCACCGCTGGCGTGGCGCAGCCCTCGCACGTATTGCTGGCGATGGGAGCCACGCCGGCCGCTGCCCGCGGCTCGCTGCGCTTCTCCCTCGGGCGCACCTCTACAGCCGCGGACGTGGCCGAGGTTCTCGATGCCATCGAGCCAGTCGTGGCTCGGGCCCGCGGGGCTGGGTTCCGGCGGGCGACCGCGTCGTGAAGGTCTTGGCCGCCATGAGCGGCGGGGTGGATTCCTCGGTGGCGGCCGCTCGGGCGGTCGACGCCGGACATGAGGTGGTCGGGGTGCACCTAGCGCTGTCGGCGCAACCCGGCATGCTGCGCACCGGAGCCCGCGGGTGCTGCACGAAAGAGGACGCAGCCGACGCGCGGCGGGTCGCCGACGTCGTCGACATCCCGTTCTACGTCTGGGACTTCGCGCAACAGTTCACCGCCGACGTGGTGGACGACTTCGTCGCCGAGTACGCCGCCGGGCGCACGCCCAACCCCTGCCTGCGGTGCAACGAGCGGATCAAGTTCACCGCCCTGCTAGACCGGGCGCGTGACCTCGGCTTCGATGCGGTCTGCACCGGTCACTACGCGCGCCTCGCTGACGGCGTCCTACGCCGGGCCGTGGACGCTGGTAAGGACCAGTCCTACGTGCTCGCCGGGCTCACCGCCGAGCAGTTGGCGCATGCGCTGTTTCCTGTCGGCGACACAGCCAAGGGCGAGATCCGGGCCGAGGCGACGCGACGCGGCCTGGCCGTCGCTGGTAAGCCGGACAGCCATGACATCTGTTTCATTCCCTCGGGCGATACCCGGGCATTTCTGGCCGGCCGACTGGGCGCCCGGCCCGGAGAGTTGGTCGACGGGCAGACCGGGGAAGTCCTCGGTCAGCATCAAGGCGTGCACGGGTTTACCGTTGGTCAGCGTCGGGGGCTGGGATTGCAACACCCAGCCCCCGATGGCCGACCACGGTTCGTCCTGGGGCTGGAACCGGCCACCGGCAGGGTGCGGCTGGGATCCGCGCAGCACCTAGACGTCGGCGTGATCGAAGCGCACTGTCCGGTGTGGGCGGCCGGTGCACCAGATGGTCCGCTTGAGTGCATCGCGCAGGTCCGGGCGCACGGCGGGTGTACGAGCGCGATCGCTGAGGCCGTCGGCGGTGGCGTGCGGGTGCAGCTTCGAGAGCCGCTGCGCGGAGTGGCACCTGGTCAGGCCGTCGCCTTATACCGGCCAGACCCTGGTGGCGATGTCGTACTCGGCAGCGCCACCATCACCGCCACGCGATGACTTTCCGATGTCGCCAGGCCGGCACTGCAACCCTGGCGGCGTGAGCGAACTCAGCTATTTGCTGGCACCATTACTGCCATCGGTGCCGTGATTTCCACTGGTCATACCCAGCACCGACATGGCGCGGGAGAACACGTCATCGCCAATGCCGTTGCCGCTCGCATCACCGATGGGTAGTTGGGGCGAGACCGTTGACAGAACGGTGCGGGGCGGCAGTAGCTCGACGTACTCCCGGTCGAGCGCAGCAAAGCTTACTGTGTCACACATCAAATCCTCCTAGGAACGGGTTTCGACGAGTTGGGTCAACCATTAGCGTCGACGCCGTCGACGCCGGGGGTGTCGGGCACGAGCGTGAACTTATGGCTGAGACGGTTGAGATCCCATCCACCCGTGCTGTCGGTACCGTTGGTGCCATGACCGCCGTCACCGGTGCTGAACATCGACAGGACGGTACGGGCGGGCAGCAGCTCCACGTGCTGGGCATCGAGCTCGACGAAACTCAGTACGGCCGGCATCGTATGCTCCTAGAAACGGTGGCCCAGGTGGTCCAAGGCCCGGAAAACACCTCATCGGCGAGCGTGCCAATGCGTTACCACATACCGTGCCCAACACTGATGTCTGCTGCAATGAGTAGCCCCACGTAAATGTTCAACGCCTCCACCTAGCCGTGGACTAGATTTCCTAATACGGAGTCGACAACGCCTGCCACGCAGGTTACGAGTTCTCGTACCGACGGTGCCGATGCCCGATGTCCGCCACCGTGAACTGCGGACTTTCGGCGAGCGTTCGATCGACTTATCGGAGCATCGCCAGCTGTCGTAGCACCGGACCACCCGCGGTGCGCACCGGCCACCTTGGTAGACATCCCCAGTGACCGACCTACGACCGTGGCCCCCTGGTACCGCGACCGGTATCGGCTCGATGCCCGGCACCGACATCCGCGAAGCTGCCCGCGCCGTGATCGGCGAGCTGCCCGACCTACCACACCTGCCCGAGCTCCCGGAGCGGGGCGCTGGTGCGGACATCATCGGGCGCACCGCTGCTCTGCTCGTCGACCTCGCCGTTGAGCTGGTGCCGTCGGGTTACCGGGTGACCGCCCGGGCCGGGCGCGATCACCGCCGTGGCGTCGACCTGTTGCGCGCCGACCTCGACGCGTTCGAGGAGGCGATGGACTCCGCCGGGGCCCGACCCGACGTGATCAAGTTGCAGGCCGCCGGACCGTGGACGCTGGCCGCCGAAGTGGAGCTGCACAGCGGGCACAAAGTACTCACCGACCACGGTGCATTGCGTGAGTTCGCGGCGTCGCTGGCAGAGGGGTTGCGGGTGCATGCCGGCGAGGTGCACCGCCGGCTGGGCGTGCGCACCGTTGTGCAGCTTGATGAACCGGGCCTACCCGCGGTTCTCGCTGGTAGCGTGCCCACCCCATCCGGGTACGGCACCGTGGCGGCGGTGCCCGAGAGTGCCGCGGGCGAGTTGCTACGTAGCGTGCTCGAAGCACTGCCGACGCCGCGGATGGTGCACTGCTGCGCGCCGCGGCCCCCGTTGGCGCTGCTGCGCGAGGCTGGGGCGGACGCGCTGGCCGTCGACGCCGCACTGCTCGCCGGCGCGCCTCGGGCCACCATCGACGCCCTCGGTGAGGCATGGGACTCCGGGGTGTCGGTGTTGCTCGGGCTGATTCCTGCCACCGAGCCGCTCGTTGTACCTCCCCTCGCCGATCTCGCCCGGCCTGCGCTGGATCTGGTACATCGGCTCGGTTTCGACCCTTCGCTGCTGGCCCAGCGCTGTCTACCCACCCCGTCCTGCGGGCTGGCTGGTGCCACCCCGGATTGGGCTAGGCGAGCTCTGAGCCTGGCCCGCGAACTGGGACAGGCATTCGTCGACCCGCCCGAGTCCTGGTCGTTGTAACAGTCGCGCCTGCGGCGAAATTCGGTGGCGCGCGGCGCCGGGTCGTGGGGTGATGGGGCCATGGTCGCCGTCAGCCTCAGTGGACTTTCACTCGCGCGGATCGAGCCGTCCGATGAGGAGGCCGTCCGGCAGTGGTACGAGCTGCGCTGCTCGGTCGTGCGTGCGGACCAGCCCGATGACCCGCCGCCATGCTGGATCTCTGAACGTGGTCGCTTTCGGCACCCGTCGCCCGGTGTGGACAAGACCGGATGGGTCGCTCGCGACGCCGGCTCGGTAGTCGGTGCCTGCGTGCTCCACCTCCCGATGCTGGACAACCTGTACAACGCTGAGGGCGAGATCCTGGTGGCACCGCAGCACCGCCGGCGGGGAATCGGCCGGGCGTTGCTAACCCACCTGCGGGTAGCGGCGACCCGGCACGGTCGGATCCGGCTCATCGGCTCGGAGGTGGACCACCCGCTGGATCCGGCGGCACCCGACCCCGCCGGGCGATTCGCGGCGGCGTGCGGAGCGGTGCCGGCGCTGGTCGAGACGAGGCGGCGTCTTGGGGTCGACTCGGTGGACCCGGCGGTCCTTGCCCGGCTCGACGCACAGGCACGGGCGAAGTCCGAGGGTTATGCGCTCGTTCAGTGGGTGGGCAGCACCCCGAAACGGTGGCTCGACGACGTTGCCTACCTCACTGGGCGGATGTCCACCGATGCCCCGCTGGATGACTTGCAGTGGGATGCGGAGGTCTACGACGCGGCGCGGATGCAGGCAGATGAAGCCAGTTCGTTGGCCCGTGGACTGCACATAGTCACCACTGCGGCAGTGCATAGCACCGGGCAGCTGGTGGCCTTTACCCAGATCGTCGGTTTGGCCACGTCGACCTGGTTCGCCGGTCAGTGGAACACGATCGTGGCGCCGGAGCACCGCGGCCACCGGTTGGGCATGCTGATCAAGGTGGCCAACCTGCACCACGCCCTGGCACAGCGTCCTGAGCTGCGCGTGATCGACACCTGCAACGCCGATTCCAACTCCTACATGGTGGCGATCAACGAGGTGATGGGATTCCGGCCCTATCGTCGGATGGTCGAGTGGCAGCTCGATCTATAGTCACTTTATGAAGTAAGGCTGAGTCTTTGAGGACCCCCACCCGGGGTTGATCAGGGTCAGAGTCAAGGCGAGGTGCACGCAGCCCCAGCGACAGCTCTGTTGTAGAGCACAGTCTGAAGCGCCTCCTACGGGGCGGCCAAGTACGAGCGGCCGGCTCGGAGCAAGGCCAGGTACGACCCGGACAACGTCTTCTACCTCAACGTCACATCAAACCCGCGTTGCAGCCGATCTGACGGATGTCGCCTGCGAGGCGCGGTACCGGAGGGTGGTAGCATGTTACTTGGTTGTGGTCGTGTAGTTCCCCGATCGTTGTGAAGCGTCCGTGGAATGTCTGACTACGGGCTTCGCGCTCCCGTCGGGGATGTCTCCCATCGAGAGTGCGTGGTCCGCACAACCGCGGATCGGCACGGTGCCGGTCCAGGCATCAGATTCCACAGGGAGAGCACATGGCACAGGGCGTCGTGAAGTGGTTCAACGCGGAGAAGGGCTTCGGCTTCATCTCCGTCGACGGGGGTGGCCCCGACGTATTCGTCCACTTCTCCGCCATCCAGGGTGACGGTTACC
>JBHEMR010000107.1:0-10852 GCA_046262495.1 Pseudonocardiaceae bacterium
TGCGGTGCCTGAGCGGCGGGAGCTAGATGGGGAGGCGGCGGAAGAGGGCGCGGGGGACGTGGCGCAGGGCGGACATGACGTAGCGCATGGGGGCGGGGGCCCAGGCTTGCTCGCGGCCGTTCGCGACGGCGTCGACGATGACCTCGGCGACCTGCTCGGCGGTGACCGACAGCGGCGCGGCTTTCATGCCGGCGGTCATCTTGGTGTGCACGAAGCCCGGTCGAATCACCGAAACCTTGACACCACAGGGGCGCAGCGCCTCGGTGAGGCCGGTGTAGAAGGCGTCCAAGCCGGCCTTGCTGGCGCCGTAGGCGAAGTTCGACCGCCGGGGCCGCTCGGCGGCGGCCGACGACAGCGCGACCAGCGCGCCGTGGCCTTGCCGTTGCAGCGCATCGGCGAGCAACACCCCGACCGACACCGCTCCCACATAGTTGACCTGCGCGAGTTCGATAGCGGTGGCGTGGTCGGTCCAGGCCTTCTCCTGGTCGCCGAGCAACCCGAAGGCGACCAGGGCGACGTCGATGTCACCGTCGGCGAAGGCCTTCTCGATAGTCGCGGTGTGCGATGCCGTGTCGGCGGCGTCGAAGGGCAGCGTCGTCACGGTGGCGCCGACGCGGTCCAGCCGCGCCGCGGCGGCGTCCAGCCGCGGCGACGGGCGAGCGGCCAGTATCACCCGCAGCGGCCGCCGGGTGGCGTAGCGCTCCGCGGTGGCCAACGCGATCTCGGAGGTGCCGCCCAACAGCAGCAGGGATTGGGGGTTGCCGACAGCATCGATCACAGTTCGAGTCTCCTGGAGAGGTCAGAGGCGAAGATCCCGTCGGGGTCGGCGGTGGCGCGGACCTTGCGCCACTCGTCGATCCGCGGGTACATGCGGGCCACGGTGGCCGCGGACGTCCGCGATTCCTTGGCCAGGTAGAGCCGGCCACCGGCGTCGAGGACCTGCTCGTCGAGCCGGTCACAGAACTCCGCGAGGCCCCGGCGGATTGGGAAGTCCACCGTGATCGTCCAGCCAGGCTGGGGAAACGACAACGGCGCCTCGCTGGCCGCGCCGAAGCGTTTGAGCACGTTGAGGAACGACACGTGGCCTGACCGCGCTACCTGTTCCACGATGCGGCGGAAGGACTCCTGCGCGCCCAGCGGTACCACGAACTGGTACTGCAAGAAGCCCCGTGAGCCGTACGCCCGGTTCCATTCGCCGATCATGTCCAGCGGGTGGTAGAAGGTGGTCAGGTTCTGTACCTCACCGCGGCGGCACTTCGGCGCTTTGCGGTACCACGCCTCGGTCAGCGCGCCGAAGATCGCCCGGTTGCCCAGGCCGTTGGGGAAGATGTTGGGAGCGGTGAGCAGTTGCGGCGCGTCGAAGGCCAGCGGGGCGCGGCGCAGCTTCGGGGGCAGCTCGTCACGCCGGGCGACGGAGCCGCGGGTGAGCACCGCGCGGCCCAGCTTCGCACCCGTGGAGATGGCGTCGAACCAAGCAGCGGAGTAGTCGTAGCGGTCGTCGGAGCTGTCGGTGAGCAGCGCCATCAACTCGTCGAGGTTGGCGGTGCGGTCGGTGTCGACGACGAAGTACGCCGATTCGACGGCAGTGAGCGCGATCGTGGCGCGCACGATGATCCCGGTCAGCCCCATGCCGCCGACGGTGGCCCAGAACAGTTCGTCGTCGGGGGTCAGGGTGGCGACCGAGCCGTCGGCGGTGACCAAATCAAGGGAGCGGACGTGGTTGCCGAAGCTGCCCGCGCTGTGGTGGTTCTTGCCGTGGATATCTGCCGCGATCGCGCCACCGACGGTGACTTGCCGGGTGCCGGGCAACACCGGAACCCACAGACCGAACGGCAGCGCGGCGCGCATCAGCGCGTCGAGGCTGACTCCGGCGTCCACCACGGCCAAGCCGGTGTCCGCGTCGATGCGGTGAATCCGGTCGTAGCCGGTCATGTCAATGACGAGGCCACCCGCGTTCTGCGCCGGGTCGCCGTAGGAGCGCCCCAACCCCCGCGCGATCACACCCCGACTGCCGGGATCACGGACAGCCCGCCGGATCGACTCCAAGGTCGGCTCAACCAGCACCCGAGCACTGCTCGGCGCAGTCCGCCCCCACCCGCTCAGCGAACGCACAACGATCTCAGCCATCGCCCCGCAGGCTACCTTCACTGCGACATGGAGATCTGTCGGGGTTATCGGGCCCGATATAGCCCCGATATGTCTCCATATCGGGAGAAGGGGACATGGGTGGTGCCGCGTTGGTAGGCGTCTTGGGCGGCGGCGTCGGCGGACAGTTGTAGGGAGCCCCAGTCGACGTCAGGATGGCCGGCCAGGCGAGTGGGCACCTCATAGAGCTGGCCGAACGGTCGAATCGCGGCGAAGTCGCCGCCCTGGCTCTGATCCGTGGTGATGGCCGACAGCCGGCCGTGGCGGCGCGGCGCCTCGATCACCACCCGGGGCGCATCGGCCAACCCGTCGGCCACCCCGACGATGTTGCGGACGCAGGGGAACAGGAATGCTTGCGGCCAGCTGACCAGCACCGGCCCGCGGGTGGCCAGGAACTCGTTGAACCCGACCACGCTGCGCAGTCGGGGACCAGTGACGGCCAGCCAACCGTCCGGGTCGGTGGTGGCGTCCACCGCGCGGATCCGGACTCGGTCGGCGCCGGCTGGGATCTGCGACGCATCGAGCCCGATGGACCGCCAGGGTCGGTAGTCCGGTGGACCGTCCAGATGGTCCTGATTGGGGCGCACCCGGTCGGATAGGACGGGGGCGCCGAGCGTGGTGACGCCAGCAAGTCCGGCCCGCCCGAACTCCAGGCTCAGCTGGTTGCCTCCGTCGGTACGGCCGGACACCGATACCGCTACGCCGCTGGCCGGAGCGAGTGGCGGCAGCCGGAACCAGCGGCTGGTCATGGTCCCGGTGTTCCGCGGGCCGCCGACCAGGCTGCCCCACAGCTCGGTGGACAACCCGGTGCCCGGCGGGCTCGGTGGCGGTGAGGCAGGGTCGAAGCCTGCCAGGGCGGTGAACCCGCCCAGGCGCCCAGAAGGATCGGGCGCAGAGTCAGTAGGCGCCAGCACGGCACCATCTGGCAGTACCTGGATGGCGTCGGCCAGGCCGCAGAAGGGGCCGCCGGTCAGCCGATGCAGGTTCACCAGCGCGAGCGAACCGGTCGGCCGCCGTACCGGCGCGGCCAGGAACGAGCCGAGTAGCACTGCCACCGCGGTGCCAGCCACTGCCACCGCGAGCACCGCCGGCGCAGCCACCGCGACCCGTGAGTGGCGATGCGAGTCATCACTCGCATCGCCACTCACGGGTCGCAGCGCGGCCAGCGCTGCGACCACCCCAGCAGCTCCGCCCCACAGCAGTGGGGAGTCCAGCGGCAGGCCGAGCGGGCGCACCGGACCGGTTGCCCATGGCACGTCGTAGACGGCCGGCTGCCACCAGGCGTTCGGGCCGGCGAACGCCAGCCCGGCCGCTACGGCTACCAGCGCGGCGCCGGCCACACCGAGCCCGCGGGTCACCGGGTCCGCGACGGGCTCCCGAGCCCGCCGTAGTAGCACCACCACGGCCACCACCAGGAACGACGCGAACAACCCGGCCAGTGCGCCGAAGTGATGCGACCACTTCGACGGCGTGAGCCACAGCAGGGCGAGCGCGGTGGCCACCACCCCGGCCAGCCGCGCGGCCGATCTGTCGACGTCGTCCGGATCGGTTCGGCGGATTAAAAGCATTCCGACGATCGGCAGCAGCGCCAGTGTGAGCAGCACTGGGATTCGCTTGGCGGCGCTACCGTCCTGATCATCACTGAGCAGGAATCGGTAGCGGTCCGGCTCCTGGTACCAGGGCAGCGACGGCCCGAAGAAGGTGTGCCAGCGGGTCGCGGTGACCAGGCCATACCAGCTCTGGTCAGCGAAGATCACCGTCAGGCCGACTGCGCTGATGCAGCACAGCAGCAGCACGCGGGCCGCCACTTCAGCCCGTCCGCGCGCCGACTCGCGCAGAATAGCGACGATGCGCGGCGCGAACACCACGATCGGAGCGGCGACCAGCAGGGCGCTGGGGCTGATCGGGATGGTCAGTCCCGCGACCAGTGCAGCCCATCCCAGCGCGGCAAGCCCACGAGCCCGCCACAGCAGCGCCAGCACAGCGGTGACGCCGAAAGCGACGTACGGTTCGGGGCGAACCCCGAGGTCGAACGGCAACCAGGCGGCGAGCAGGCATACAGCCGCCAGCAGCCGGATCCGGACGGTGCCCGCCACCGCCGGTAGTGCCGCACCGAGCACCCCCCGGCTCACCACGAACCAGGTCACCATGCCCAGCGCGGTGCTGGGCAGCCGCAGCCACAGCGGCGCGACACTGACCTGGGTCAGCGGTGCGAGCAGCTGCTCGGTCAGCGCGAACGGTGTCTCCGAAGCGTTCCACCACCGGTAGTAGTTACCGACGTTGCCGGTCCGCGCGGCGTTGCGGGCGATCGTGGTGGCGAAGCCGTCGTCGTCGGTCAGCGGACCGATGATCGCCCAGCCGGCCAGTACCCCGAGCACTCCAACGTCGATCCAGACCGTGCGCCGCCAACCGGAGGGGAGGCGCGCGGAATCCCTGGCAGCGCGTCGAGTGGGGGCCAGCAGGCCGAGCGCGATCAGCGCTGCGAGCAGTTGCACGACGATGAGCAGAATCTTGACCGGGCTTGGACTGGTGGCGAACGGGCTGGCGGTGCGGGCGGTAACGGCCATCCCGGCGGCCTGCCCAGCGTCGAGGTCGGTACGGAAGGCGAACACTTTAGGCACCGGCTCATCGGCCAGTTTGATCGTCTTAGCGTTCCCGATGGTGATCACTGTTCCGGTCGGGTCGGCGTGCACCCGCGTCCGGCAGTCGTCGAGGATTCCGGCGACCGGCGTCGTGCTCACCACCCGGTGCCCCAGCAGCAGCCGGGCCACCCCGGCTTCGGTCCGCAACACCAGCCCGTCACCGTAAGGGCCGGTCGCCAGCACGGTGACTGCACCGCCCCGGTCAGTCGCGGCGCGAATCGCCGAGCACGGCACAGTCGCAGTGAGCTCCGCAGGCCGGTACGGCGCGAACAACGCCGTACTCGACACCACGGAACGCCCAGGAACGGGCCAGCTCACCGTGGTCTGGTCCACGATCACCGGCGCGAACGGCAGTATCAGCGCCACCAACACGCCCAGCAGCCCTACCAACAAGGCGAGTGCGGTGCCGGTAAGCCGATGCGCAACGCTGGCTGCAGCGAACAGTGCCGGACCCTTCCGCAGTGATCGTTCCTACCCAGCTCTCCCGTTCGGGATACGGAGCGTACCCAGACGGCGTCAGGCGAGGTCGGCGGCGAGGATATCGGGCAGGTCACCGCGGTGCACGACGCACAGGCGTTGCGTCGAGCGGGTCAAGGCCACGTAGAGGTCGTTGAGACCGCGGGGTGACTCGGCCACGATCGCTGCCGGATCGACCAGCACTACCGCGTCGAACTCCAGGCCCTTGGCCTGGTGGACGGTCAGCACGGTCACCGGTGCATCGAGGTCGTCGGCGCCCGGCGCGCTCTGCTCCACTGACCCCAAGATCGTGCGCAGCTCCTCCACTCCAGCCGCCGGCGCGAGCACGGCGAGCCGGCCGTCGGCCACCGCGGCGGCCTCCTCGGCGACCACCGCGGGCAGCTCATCAGCCAGCGATCCCAGTCGAATTGCGCGGGGCGCCACGCCGCTGCGACGCACCGACCGCGGTGGCGTGATGTCGACGTCGATGGCGGCCAGCACGTTGTCGGCGAGCTCCGCGATCTCGGCCGGGTTCCGGTAGTTGATCGTCAGCTCTTCCAGCCGCCACCGTTGCGCCACATAGGGACCGAGCACGTCGTGCCAGGAGCCCGCGCCGGCCCGGGACCCGGTCTGAGCGAGGTCCCCGACCACCGTCATCGAACGGCTCGGGCAGCGCCGCATGAGCACTCGCCACGCCATCGGCGACAGCTCCTGTGCCTCGTCGATGATGATGTGACCGTAGGTCCAGGTGCGGTCTGCCGCGGCGCGCTCGGCGGTGCTCTCATAGCCGCGCGCCCGCTGCCGGTCGGCCAGTCGGTCGGCGTCGATGAGGTCGGTGGCGCGCAGCAGCTCAGGGTCGAGGTCCTCGTCGAGGTCCAGGATGTCCAGGACGCCCTGCGCGTACTGCAGCTCCGCCCGCAGCGAGGCGGCCTCCCGGGCGGCCTCGGCGCTGCCGTCGGAGCCAAGCAGCTCGGCGGCCTCATCCAGCAACGCCACATCGGCGGGGGTCCACACCAGCTCGGGGTCGATGTCCGGACTGGGCGCGGATCGCGCCAGCAGGTCGCGTTCCTCGCCCGATAGCACCCGGTGGGTGGCGCTGGTCAGCCGCTGCGGGTCGGCGTAGAGGTCGGTGAGCAGTTGCTCCGGGGACAGTGTCGGCCACAGCGTCTCCAGCGCGGCGGTCAGCTCCGGACTGCCCCGCAACTCGGTACGGATGTCCGCCAGATCGCCGCGGTTCAGCACGTCGGTGCCCACGCTGTTCGCGATGTGATCGGCGAGGGCCGTCACGACCTCCTGCTGGAAGATCCGCTTGGCTTCGTTATGCGGCCGGTGGGAGCGCCGCGCCCGGGTGCGGGCCGGCTGGCACAGCGTGCTGTCCAGCTGGATGTGCTGACCCTCGACGATGAGCTCGATCGGTTCCGCAGGTAGCTGCTGGCGGTCCCGGATCGCCGCAGCCACCACTTTCGCCATCTCCAGGCGACCTTTGACCGCGGCGGTCTCGTCGGACTCGGCGCCTCGGGCGTGCAGTCCCGGATGCAGCGACGCGACCGTGCACAGCAGCACGCTGGTCTCGCCGAGAGAGGGCAGCACGTGGCCGATGTAGCGCAGGAACGTCGAGTTGGGTCCGACGACCAGCACGCCGCGTTTGGCGAGCTGCCGGCGGTGGGTGTAGAGCAGGTACGCGGCCCGGTGTAGCGCGACCGCGGTCTTGCCGGTGCCCGGCCCACCCTGGACGACGAGCACGCCCTGCGGCTTGGCCCGGATGATCCGGTCCTGTTCAGTCTGGATGGTCGCGACGATGTCGGACATCTGCCCCGTGCGGCTCGCCGTCAGCGCGGCCATCAGAGCTGCCTCACTGGTCAGGCTGACCCGGGTGGCGCTGTGCTCGACACCGTCTAGCCCGGCACTGTCGGGTAGCAGCTCGAGCACCTCGTCCTCGACAGCGAGCACCGTCCGGCTGCGGGTCCGGATGTGCCGGCGGCGGCGGACACCTTCTGGACGCGCGGCGGTCGCGGTGTAGAACGGGCGGGCCGCGGGTGCCCGCCAGTCGATGAGCAGCGGTCGATAATCGTGCTGCTCATCGAGCAGCCCGAGCCGCCCGATGTAGCGCCGACCGTCCTCGTCGTCGTCCTGGTCGTCTCCGTCGCTGGGGGGGTGCAGGTCCAGGCGCCCGAAGCACAGGCCCTGCTCGACGCCGTCGAGGGTGGCGAGCTGGTCTGCGTACATCGCGGCGGCGGCGTCGCGCTCGCTGCGCGCTTGGGGGGTGCCGGCGTTGGGTGCTTTCAGGACCTGGGTGAGCCGCCCCACCGTGTAGCGGCGGCGCTCATCGAGATGCTGGTAGAGCAGGGTGAGGTAGTCCTGCTCGGCCGCCAAGACGTCAGGCGTTGTTGTGGGAACCGACACGCGATGCAATCCACCTTCGGCGCTTCGACGGGGGGACGTGGCACTAGAACCAGTGGGCGGCTGCGGACATTCCAAGATATCAACAGGTTGCCTCGACGATCACGCGTGTGGCGGGTTCAGTGGTGGTAGGCGTGCATCACGGCGTGGCCCTTGCCACGACCGATCATCGCCCGATTCACCGGGGTGGTGAGCAGGAAGGCCACGACGAGGGAGAAGGCCAGCGAGGCCCAGAACAGCAGGCTGCCCAGTCCGGCGTCCATCGCCCCGGGCACGGCGAGGACGACGGCATTGTCGAGCAGTTCCATCACGGCGATGGACACGGTGTCGGCGGCCAGGGCCACCGTCAGTGCTTGGCGCAAGCCCACGCCGGCGCGCATGACTCCGCGCATGGTCAGGCCATAACCGAAGACGAAGGCCAGGGCGATGGAGAGCACCACGGTGGCCGCGTTAGGCAGCCCGGCGGCGGTGCCGATGACCATGCCGGCGACTTCACCGATGGCGCACCCGGTTAGGCAGTGCAGGGTTGCTGCCGCGGCGACTGACCAGGGCACCGAGCCGGATCTGCCAACGGCCGGTGGTTGCACGCTGGAAGAGCCGTGGCCGGCCAGCAACGCATTCTTGATGTCTTGGTATCTGTTCATCCCCACCTCCTCGGCCGCCTACAACATCTATACCCCCTACCGGTATTCCCGCTTCTCACTACCGCGCGCTGGGTGTTGACTGTGGCGGGGTAATCCCCGAGGCGTTGCGGCGTCGTTGGAGCACCTGAGCATGGTGGTGGGTACATGAGGATGCGCACAGTGTTGAGCGTGGCGCTGCTGATCTGGATCGTCGTGCTGCTGGTCGGCTGTCAGGTCGGCACATCGCCGCAAGCGGTTACCACGTCGCCACCGACCGGGGCCACAGATGTGAGCCCGGTTGCTCCGGTCACGGTCACGGTCGACGACGGCAAGCTCACCCAGGTCGGACTCACTAATGCCCAGGGCAAGTCGGTGGCCGGAGCGCTGTCCGAGGATGGTCACAGCTGGACGGCCACCGAGCCGCTCGGCTATGGCAAGAGTTACACCTACACCGGCAGCGCCACCGGCGCCGACGGCACGACGGTTCCGGTGACCGGCTCGTTCACCACGGTCAAGCCGAACGAGCTAGTCAGCGGCACACTCAACATCCACGACGGTGACACCGTCGGCGTCGCCGCGCCGATCACCCTCCAGTTCGACGACCACGTCGCTGACCAGGCGGCGGTACAGCGGGCGCTGCAGGTGCAGACCTCGGTGCCGACCGAGGGTTCTTGGGCCTGGTTGTCCGACGACAACGGCCGCTCGCGGGTGCACTGGCGGTCGAAGGACTACCTGCAGCCGGGCACGCAGGTCGCGGTCGCCGCGAAGCTGTACGGGGTGAACCACGGCGACGGCAAGTGGGGTCAGGAAGACCTCAGCCTGCACTTCACCGTCGGCCGCTCGCAGATCGTCAAGGCCGACGTCACCAGCCACCGGTTGGTGGTGGTCCGCGACGGCAAGGTCGTCATGGACTTCCCGGCCAGTTACGGCCTGGGCTCTGACCCGGACCGGGTCACCCGCAGCGGCACCCACGTGGTGATGAGCAAGAGCCCGCTGTTCCTGATGTCGAACCCGGCCTACGGGTATGTCAACTTCCCCTCGCACTGGTCGGTGCGGATTTCCAACAACGGCGAGTTCATTCACGCCAACCCGGAGACCACCGGCGTGCAGGGCTCGGCGAATGTCACTCACGGCTGCGTCAACCTGTCCACGGCCAACGCCAAGGAGTACTTCGACACCGCGATCTTCGGCGACCCGGTCGAGGTCACCGGCAGCCGGGGCGCGATGTCCCCCGCAGATGGCGACATCTACGACTGGACCGTGCCCTGGGACAAATGGGTGTCGATGTCAGCACTGAACTAACACCCGTCCTCGCGGCGTAGCTGAAAAGCCGCCGTGCTCGGCTCTCCTTGCCTTAACGGCCCCTCGCCATTCGGAGCCGAATTGCGCTTAATCTCGCGCTGACTGTCGCAGTCATCGACCCAGCTCTTCGCAGGGCCGGTCGAGAGCTTGGGTCAGCCGGTGTAGACACGGCCGGTGTAGCGCTGTCCGATCAGCGTGGGTAGACGGGTCCAGCCGGCGCGCCGCAGCGCCCGCACGTGCAGGTCCACCAGACCGCCGGGGTGGAGGTAGACGACGTCGTCGACGTGGCCCCAGCCCAGCGTGGGTGCCCCCGGCGGGGTGAGCCGCGAGGGCAGCTCGACGAACTTGGCAATGCGGTCCACCTGCAGCAGCGTGCCGCCGTTGTCGGCGAAGGTCGAGTTGTCAAGGATCGACCTTTCCAGCCCGTCCCCGGCCCGCAGCCGCAGCGCAGGAGGCTGCACCAGGCCGTCTCGCACGGCGATTTGCTGCTCGCAGGGCCACAGCGCGGTGGATACCTGATCGGCGAACACCGGCCGGCCGGCGATGACGTCGGTGACCGGGCGGGGCGCGGTCAGCCGGGGTTGCGCGACCGCCAGCCAACTGTTCGGACCAGCCACGCGGTCCTGGGCCACCACCCGCACCGTGGTCGGCGCGGCCAGGCCGGCGTCGGCCAGCGCCACGGTCAGCTCGGTCCAGTCGGCTTTGTCCCCGACTGCGGGCAGCGGCACCGTGCGCACCTGCCCGGGGGCGGCGGGATCGCCGGTGGCCACCTGCACCGCCAGCACCTGCTCGTGGTTGAGCTTGCCCCGCATCGGCACGGTCACCCAGCCGACGGCAAGGTGACCTGGCAGGGGGTACCAGGGAGTCTGCAGGCTTCCGATGCCAGTACCGCTGGGCACGTCGTCGTGCCACACCGTGCTGTTCGGCGGTGCGCTGATCGGTACCGGCGTCGATTCCGGTAGCGGTGCTACCCGCATGTCGCCGGTCAGCGTTGCGGTCCCGACCGCTGGACCCAACCCCGGCGCAACCCCGGCGAACACCTGCGCCGCCGGGGCCAAGCCGCAGGGCCGGCCGGTCAACGCTCGCAGGTTCATCAGCGTGACCGACGTGCCCGGGTACTGGCGCAGCGGCGCGACGGTGAACACCAGCAGCATCAACACCACGCCGAGGCCGGTCGCGGTGACCAGCACGGCCCGAACTGGGCCCAGCCGGCGCAGCCACCACCAGCCCACCCCGGCGACGGCCAGCCACAGCAGCGGATTGCGCAATGCCAGCGGTCCCAGC
>JBHEMR010000108.1:0-13159 GCA_046262495.1 Pseudonocardiaceae bacterium
GGAGAACAGCACGATCACCGCGATGGCGGCTCCGAACGAGACGACGAAGACCTCACCGAGGGCACCCCAGTCAATGTTCATCCGCCCCCCTCAGACCTGCGCTCCAGCGGGCTGTAGCCGCCTCGCGGGCACGTCGTTGACGTTGTTCGGACCCACCGGCTGACGCCGGGACAGCGCGTAGATACCGCCTGCGATGGCCGTACCGACCACACCGACGACCACAGTCCCGGTGGTTCCGGTCTGGGCCACCCGGGCCGCCAGAGCACCGACGATGGCCGCGGACGGCAACGTCAACAGCCAGGCGGTCAGCATCTGGCCGGCCAGGCCCCACCGCACCGAAGCCAGCCGACGGCCGGTCCCCACCCCGAAGATCGCGCCCGAGACCACCATGGTGGTCGACAGCGGGAACCCGAGCTGCGCGGAGACCAGGATGACACCGGTGCTGGCTGTCTCGGCGGCGAAACCCTGCGGTGTCTCGATCTCGGTGACTCGCTTGCCGAGCGTTCGGATGATCCGCCAGCCACCCAGGTAGGTGCCCAGGGCGATAGCCAGCCCGGTCATGAGGATCACCCAGACCGGCGGTGCGGAGCCGGCTCGCAGCGTTCCGGCAGTGATCAACGTCAGGGTGATGACACCCATCGTTTTCTGTGCGTCGTTGGTGCCGTGGGCCAGCGAGACCATCGAGGCCGAGATCACCTGACCGGCTTTGAAGCCGCGGCCCACCGCGCCTCGGTCGGCTCTTGCCGTGATCCGGTACGCGAGGTAGGTGCCGACCAACGCCACCACGCCGGCGACCACCGGCGCCAGAACCATCGGGACCAAGACCTTGGACAGCACTGAGGCGAAGTGCACCGCGTCGTCATCCGCGGCTACCCAGGTGGCCCCGATCAAACCGCCCACCAGCGCGTACGACGAGCTGGACGGCAACCCGACAAGCCAGGTCAGCAGGTTCCACAAGATGGCCCCGATCAGACCACCGAAGATCACCACCGGAGTGATCTTGGTGTCGTCGACCAGCCCGCTGGAAATCGTCTTGGCGACAGTCACCGACAGGAACGCACCGGCGAGGTTGAGCACACCCGAGATGGCAACGGCGACCCTCGGCTTCAGCGCCCCGGTGGCGATCGACGTCGCCATGGCGTTGGCGGTGTCGTGGAATCCATTGGTGAAGTCGAAGATTAACGCGGTGATGATCACGACCAGGACGGTGACGTCCATGTCGAGCCCTTCGTCGTCGAGGGGTTCCAGCGCGTGGAGCCTCGCAGACCAAGCGAAACGGCCGGTGAACACCGGATGTCGAATGGGGGTTGTCGAACCGGCAACCGGTGCTTATCGCGACGCGTGGCCCAGCGCGATGGTCGTGATCACCAACTCGTCGCTGCGCAACCAGCGACCGTCGAAGTGGGTCAGCGTTTTGCCGGTGATAGTCGGTGCAGCCACCAGCAGACGGGCGGAGAAGGTGCCTTGGGCGGGATCGATCGTGACGGCAGCATCCTCGAACCCCAGCCACCGGCAGGTCAGCGGGAACCACGCCTTGTACAGCGTCTCCTTGGCGCAGAACAGGATTCGGTCCCAGCATGTTGCGCTGTCCGCGGCGGCCAGCTCAGCCAGGCTGTCCTGTTCCTGCTTCAGGGCGATGATCTTCAGCACCCCTGCTGGCAGGGGATGGTGCGGTTCGGCATCGAGCCCCAGCGCGCTGAAGTCGCGGCTGTGCGCGACGGCGGCGGCTCGATAACCAGCGCAGTGAGTCATGCTGCCCACGACACCTGCTGGCCACCTCGGCTCCCCGCGCTCACCGCGTAACACCGGGGCGGGCGGCAGCCCGAGCTGACGCAGCGCCTGCCGGGCGCAGTGCCGGACCGTGCGGAACTCGCGGCGCCGCTTGTCCACCGCGCGGGTGATCAGCTCCGCTTCCCCTGGATAGAGCACCGCGTCGGGTGGGTCACAGAACGCCTCCACGCTGGCCACCCCGTCGGGCAGGATCTTCTCGATCAACCCGGCTCCCGCCGCTTGCAAGATCACCGTCCGTCGTCATTCGGACCCGAATGACGCTCATGAGCGTAGACAACTGAGCCATTCGGCACCGAATGGCTATCGAGGAGAGCTGTCGCGGCGATGACCTCAGAGCTAGTGATGCGGAGCAGGCCGGGGTCGGGGCGGTCAGCGAAGGTGTCACCGGTGGTGCCGGCCCACAGAGCGATGTGGTGCCGACGGTCCGGGGGTGGGCCCCAGTGTCGCGGGGACACCGGACCGAACAGGATTACCGATGACGTGCCGTATGCGGTGGCGAGGTGGGCGATACCGGTATCCCCGCAGATGAGCAGAGCCGCCTCGGCCACCAGGGCGGCGAGCTGGGACAGCGTCGTGCGACCGGCGAACACGGCGTCGTCGGGTAAGTCGGCCGCGGCAGCCACCTGAGCGGCGAGTGACTTCTCGGCTGCGCTGCCCGTCACCACTACCCGTCGCCCGCTGCTGGCCAACCGGCGAGCTACCGCGGCATACCGCTCGACGGGCCAGCGCCGAGCGGCGAACGCGCAGCCGGGATGTACGATGACCGCTCCCGGTGCTGGGCTCGGTGTTCGCGGGCGGCTCAGCGCCAGGTCGGCCGGGTCGGTGGAGATATCGAAGTACGCCAGCAGCCGGCACCACCGGTGCACCTCATGCAGGTCGTCATCCCAATCCGGGCCCTGGTGCCCGTGACTGATCAGGACGGCTGGCTGCAGCGCGCGCAGGGCGATGGTGCTCTGCGGTCCGCGTCCATGCAGATTGACCGCAACGGCCGGGGGCGGCTCCCGCCAGGGCAGCGCACCAAGCTGCGCGGTAGCCAGCAAATCGTCCACGGCGGCGGTGAGCATGGCCAGCTCACGCAGCGCGGCCGGGGCGGCAAGCACCAACCGGTGATCGGGGTAGGCGGATCGCAGACCGCGCAGCGCCGGTACCGCGGTCAGCAGGTCGCCGAGACCCAGTGCGCGCAGCACCAGCACCGTGGGGCGGGTCATGGCCAGGACGACTCCTGCGAGGAGCAGACCACCATCTCCCGTACCTCGCATCCAGGTGGTTGGCGCAGCGCATGGATCACCACCGCCGCCACGTCTTGCGGGCGGTTGAGCTTGGCGTCCGGCGGCGGTTTGTACTGCTCATCGCGGCCGTCGAAGAACGGTGTGTGCATACCGCCGGGGATCAGCAGGGTCACTCCGATCCGCCCGGCGGTTTCGGCGGCCAGCGCGCGGGTGAATCCGATCACGCCGAACTTGGCGGCGCAGTAGGCCGTCGCGTCGGGAAAGACCCGCAAGCCGAGGGTGGACGAGCAGGTCACCACCGTCCCGCGGGAGCGCTCAAGGTGCGGCAACGCAGCCCGCACCACCCTGGTGGTACCCAGCAGGTTGACCGCGACCACCCGCTCCCACTCGTCGGCGGGTACCTCGCCGAATGGGCCGCAGGAGTCAATCCCGGCGGCGGTGAACACTGCTTGCAGCTGGTTGCCGGCGGCTGACACCAGCGCCGCGACGGCATTCTCGGTGGCGACCCGGTCGGCCAGGTCGGCCTGTACGTGATCCACATCGAGCGAGGGAACGTTGCGGTCGAGAACCAGCGGGCGACCACCGGCGGCGAGCACGGCCTCGACGGTGGCTGCGCCGAGCCCCGAGGCGCCCCCGGTGATCAGCACATTGCCTAGCGGCCTCATACGTTCTCCTTTCTCCGACGCCGATTCTGCGGGCACCGCGCGGTCGGTATGGCAGTGACGATCCGGCTCGTCGAGTACCCGCTGACCAGCGGGATGATCACGATCTGGCCACCGTGTCGGCGCAGTACCGGCGCCTCGGACAGGTCGTTGATGGTGTAGTCGCCACCCTTGACCCACACGTCCGGCCGCAGCGTTTCGAGCAGCGCCGCGGGGGTGTCCTCGGCGAACATGATCACTGCGTCGACCGGTTCCAGCGCCTCAAGTAGCGCGATCCGATCGGCTGCGGGCACGATCGGCCGGCTGGGACCTTTGCGACGGCGTACCGACTCGTCGGAGTTGACGCACACCACCAGGGCGTCACCCAACGCCCGGGCCTGCCTGAGCAGGCTCAGGTGCCCGGGGTGTAGCAGGTCGAAGCAGCCGCCGGTGGCTACCAGCCGGCCGCCGCGACGACGTAGCCGGGCCACCACATCCGTGGCGGACAGCCGGCTCGATGAGGGCTGCTCGGTGGGCAGTGAGCGCATCGATGCGGCGCCACCGCAGGCAACGAACTGTGACGCGGCACAGACCGCGGCCGCCACGGCCGTCCGCATTGAGCTGTTGACCAGCAGTGCGCCAGTGGCGGCGGCTGCGAAGGCGTCGCCCGCCCCGCAGGGATCGCGCTCCGGTGAAACCTCGATGTCGGGCACTGGCAGGGTGATGCACCCTTCCGCGGTGGCCAGTGCCGCACCGCGGGCGCCGAGCGTGATCGCCACCGCGTCACAGCACCAGCATTCGCGCAACGCCGCGGCGGTCGCCAGCCCGCCAGCTTCGCCAGCGACGGTGCTTGCTGCCTCGGCCTCATTGGGTGTCACCAACCGGCAGCCGGGTATTGGTGGGGCTCCCTTCGGGTGGGGATCCCACACCACGGGTATCCGGCGGGCCAGCCCGATGAGCGCATCGCGGACGGTGGGATCGCCCGTGACGCCGCGCCCGTAGTCGGAGACCAGCACCGCTTCGGCGTCGCGCAGCACGGTCAGAAAACGGTCCCTGGTCGGTGCGCCAGCGGCCAGGCCGTCACCCGCGTCGACCCGGAGCAGCGAACGACCTCCCGCGCGGATCCTGATCTTGCACACCGTGGTACCGCGCAGCGGCATTCGCACCACCTCGACGTGGGCCGCGAGCACGTCAACAAGCCGCCGAGCCGCCGGGTCGGTGCCCAGCGCGGTCACCAGCACCACGTCATGGCCGGCGCGGGCGGCAAGCACCGCTGCCAACCCCGCCCCGCCGGGACGCCAACACCGCGCCTGGACATCCACGACGGGAACCGGTGCATCCGGACAGAAGCGGTCCACCGTGCCCTCGACGTCGCTGTCGAGCAGCGTGTCACCGAACACCACTAGTCGGCTCATAGCGGGGGTTGCGGCGCGACCACACCCAGCGCGTCGTCGATCGCAATGCACAGCGCGTGGACGATGACCAGGTGAACCTCCTGCACGGTCGAGACACCGGCAGCTTCGACTGCAATCGCGTCATCGCAGACTGCGGCCAGGGTGTTGGGTGCCGGACCGGTCAGCGCCCACGCTGTCATGCCGACCTCATGTGCGGCCTTAGCCGCGGAGACCACATTGCGGCTGGCGCCGCTGGTGGACAGCGCGATGAGCACGTCACCAGGGCGGCCATGAGCGAAAACCTGCCGGGCGAACGACTCGTGGCCGCCGTAGTCGTTGCCGATCGCGGTGAGCGCCGAGGTGTCCGCGTGCAGGGCGATCGCGGACAACGGGCGCCGCTCATGTAAGAACCGGCCGACGAGCTCGCCGGTGAGATGTTGAGCCTCGGCGGCGCTGCCGCCATTGCCGCAGGCGAGCAGCCGTCCGCCGCCGTCGAACACCTCGGCGAGATGGCGTCCCCACAACTCGGTTTGTGCGCTGGCGACCTCCTCCATCCGGGCCAGAGCGGTCCGCAGCGCCGCAAAGTGTTCGCGACTCATGAGCGACCTCCGGGCGCGGAGGGTGCGGGGGTATTGACGCCGGTGAGCACCTGGCGGTAGAGCATTTCCGTCTCACTCGCGATGCGACCCCACCCATAGCGCGAGCGGGCGTGAGTCGCCGCGGCCGAGCCTATTGCGGCCAGCCTGGCTGGATCGGCGAGCAATTCGCGCAGCCGCTGCGCCAGCGCAGCTGGGTCGCGGGGTGGCACTAGCGCGCCGGTGCGGCCGTCGAGCACGGTGTCGAGGTGCCCGCCCACCGCTGAGGCGATCACTGGCACACCGCAGGCCATCGCCTCCAGCGGCACCATCCCGAACGGCTCGTACCACGGCACGCTGACCACTGCGTCCGCCGAGCGCAGCAGCGCGGGAACGTCGCGCCGGGCGATCTGGCCGACGAGATGCACCCGGTCGCCCACCCCAGAGGCGTGCGCGACCGCTGTCAACCTCGCTAGCTCCGCGTCCGCGATCGCGTCTCCGCCACCGGCGATGACCAGCTCCGCGCTGGGCACCTCGGGCAGCGCGCGGACGGTGGTCTCGACGCCTTTGCGTTCGACGAGCCGCCCGAGGGACAGGATGCGGTGGCGGCCGTTGCGCGCCGCGCGCGGCCCGGTCGGGGTGAACCGGTCGAGGTCGACCCCGCACGGCACGACGGCGACTCGCTGCGCCGGTACGCCCAGGGCGCTGAGCTCGGTGACCTCGTCCGAGCAGGTGGCCACGATCAGCGCCGCGTCCCGCGCCAACCGAGTCTCCAGCGGTAGTCGAGATGATGGGCTGGGATCTGCGGCGCCCTGGTGTCGCCGCTTGACGCAGCCGAGCGCGTGAAACGTCTGTAGCACCGGAATGCCGGTGCCGCGGGCGCCGCGGTGAGCCGCCAGACCACTCATCCAGAAATGCGCGTGCGCCACGTCCGGTGGCTCGGTCAACCATCGCTGCGCGAGGTGATCGCCGAACGCGTCCATGTAAGGCAGTAACTCGTCTTTGGGCACTGTGCGGGCGGGTCCGGCGGGTACCTGCTCCACGGTCACCCCCGGGCCTGCGCGGACCCGGTCGGGCACCACGGGATCATCCCGGCGGGTGTACACGGTCACGTGGTGTCCCCGCTGGGCCAACGCCCTTGCGAGCTCCGCGACGTGGACGTTCTGCCCTCCCGAGTCAGCCCCACCGATCACCGAGAGCGGGCTGGCGTGCTCGGAGATCATGTCGATCCTCATCGGCGCATCTCCTTGAGCAGCTGGTCCCAGTCGGTGATGAACCGGTCCAGCGAGTACCTGCGTCGAGCGGCGGCTCTGCCCGCCAGACCGGTGTGCCGAGCGAGGTCAACATCAGCGAGGAAGGTGCGCAGCGCCTCGGCGAGTACGTCAACCCGTGTGGAGATCACCCCAGCGTCCGCGGGTACCGCCTCCACCACCTCGGTCGTGGCCAGGGCGACCACCGGCATCCCGAGATACATCGCCTCAAGCAGGGACAGCCCCAGCGAGGTCCAGCGAATGGGATGTAGATACACCCGCCGCCGGGCGATCTGCGCATGCATCCGCTCCTGCGGCAGATCCTCGTACGTCGCGATCTGCCCCGCCCGTCCGACTGCGCTAGGCATAGAGCTGGGAAGTTCGGGAGACACCGGGGTCGATAGCGTTGAGACCGCCATGCCGAAGACGTCCAGGGGTGCGTGGGCGGCGAAGCGGGGCAGCAGGTCGGTGCCGGTGACGCGACCCCGGCGGACCGGTTCATTGATCACGACGGCAGCGCGGCGCAGCTCGCCGGTGTAGCGGTTGCCGGGGTCGGGGATGCCGTGCTCGATCACCAGGGTCGGCGCCCGGCCGCAGTCCCAGAACAGCTCGTTGAACGGCGTGACGTGCACGACGGGGATGTCGGACTGGTCGGCCATCGGGTGGCGTGAGTTGGGCACGTTACTGCGCGGTGCGTTGTGCTCGACGTAAACGGCCGGCACATCACGCCCCGGCCGGCGACCCAACCATCGCTGCGCGAGCTCCAGATCCTGCGGTCGCTGCAGCACGACGACGTCGATGTGCTCCTGTGCCAACGCCGCTGGAGGAATCTCGACAGCGTTCGGCGGCCAGTCGAAGGTCTGGGCCCGGCCGCGGCCGTCGGCGTCGCGGTTCGGCGTCACCGGCACCAGATAGGTGTGCGGGCCGTGCACGAACGCGGTGCTCCACGAACCGTGGACATGCCAGTGCAGCACTTTCATGCGAGCACCGCCACCAAAGAGTTGACCGCAGCGACGACGTCGGCCGGATCAACCCCGGACAGGCAGGGGTGACCAGGCACGGGGCAGTGCCGCGCCCGGGTGCCACGGCAGGGCGCGTGTTGGTCGCCGAGCAATACCATGGGCACCCCGTAGGGTGCCCACCGCGCGGCCGGCACCACCGGAGCGAACAGCGACACCACCGGCGTGCCCACCGCAGCAGCCAAATGAGCTGGTCCGGTGTTGCCGGCGACGACCGTGCACGCGCCGTCGAGCACGGCGGCCAACGTGCGCAGGTCGGTGCGGCCGCCAAGGTCGATACCGACGTCGCCGGCGACGAGAGCCGTGAGGTGCTGCTCGCGGACTGAGCCGGTGACGACGACCCGGTGCCCGGCGGCAGCCAGCGCGCGGACGGCTTGGGCGCAGTGCTGCGCGGGCCACTCCCGGGCTGGGACCGAGGCGCCCGGGTGCACCACGACGTAGCCGGGGCGGCCGGTGAGCGGCTCGACCTCGGGCAGTGGCCGGCGCACTGCCAGGCGCCCGTCGTCCCCGGGCGGCAATGGGTAGCCGGCGGCGTAGGCCAGCCCCAGTGCCCGCTGCGCCTCCGGGGGGTCACCGTCGACGTGGTGGCGCAGGTCCAGCAGTGAGCCGGGGTAGTCCTCGCTGATCGCGCCGATCCAGCCGATTCCGGCCAACCGCAGCAGCAGCGCCAGCGGAAGCGGTGACTGGTGAAACGAGGTGAGCAGCACCGCGGCGGCGGGCGCCTGGGCGCGCACCGCGTCGTGCAGCGCGGTGACGTGTGTAGCGGTGACCGGCGCGGGATCGGGATCGATCCACGGCGCGCACCACTCGATGATCTCGTCGACCCCGGGGAGCAGTTCCGCAGCGGCGGTCCCGTGCGGGCCGGTGAGCATCACCACCTTCTCGACGTGTGCGGCGACCGCTCGGACCGCCGGCCCGGCCAGCAGCACGTCCCCGGCATTGTCCAAGCGGGCGACCAGCACGGTGCTCATCGGGCCCGCCCCGATAACGCCAGCTCAACCGCCTCGGCGATGTCCGCTGCCACCTCAGCGGCCGACCGGATCTCCTGGCGCAGGGTGCGGGCAGTGGGTACCAGAATGCCGCGGGAACCGGCCGCGGCGGCGGCGGTGACGTCCGCTCCGATGTCCCCGATGACCACGCAGCGGTCCACCGGCACGCCCAACTGCGCGGCGGCGTTTTTGACCAGGCCGGGCGCCGGCTTCCGGCAGCCGCAGCCGTCGTCCTCACCGTGCAGGCAGACGCTCCAGGCATCAAACGGGCCTAGCAGCTCCGACACCCGGGCGTTGACAAGTTCGAGCTGCTCAGCGCTGATCAACCCACGGGCCACCCCGGACTGGTTGGTCACCACGCCGATCGGAATGCCGGCGTCGCGGAGTCGATCCAGTGCCTCGCGCGCACCGGGGATGGGCACCACCGCGGCGGGATCGGTGTTGTAGGGCACGTCGTGAACGAGCGTGTCGTCGCGGTCGAACAGCACCGCTGCGGGCACGGCGGTGGCAGGCAACACCCGCCGCCACCGCAGCTCTCCGACCATCCGGTGCCAGCAGGCCACCGGTGGGATCGCGATGCTGGTGGCCAGCATCCGGCCGATCTCCGGCGCGGTGCGCGGCCCCGGCAGGATCCGGTGCAGCGCGAACGCTCCGGTCAGCGACGCCCAGGTGAGACCCGCCGCACCGGCGACCCTTTGATGGTGTAGGGCTGCGGCGCCGAGCGCGATGGCGGCGGTCGTGGTGGTCACGCCGTGGCGTCGCAGTCGTCCTGGACCGTCCCCGATGCGCTGCCGCCAACCGGGCCCGTGCCGGCGCCGCATCAGGGCGTCGTCGGTGTTGCCGCGTTGGGCATGCACGCTGGCTAGGGGTCCCGACGGACGTACCGGGTGCACGGTGCGCCGCCGCCCCCCGACGATGCGGTAGCCAGTGGCGATCACCCGTAGCGCCAGGTCGGCGTCTTCACGGTAGGCCCGGGGGAAGCGTTCGTCGAAGCCTCCGACGCGCTGCAGCGCAGCGCGGCGGTAGGCCATATCCGCCGTGATCCATTGTGCGCTGGCCAGGCCTGCGGTGCCGCGTTCGAAGTCGGTAGGTCGCCGGTCGGGGGGTAGTGGCACCTCGATGCGTCCTTGACTGGCGCCGACGCCCGGGTCGAGCTCGTGTAGGTCCCGCGCCAGCTGCCCGGCCCACTGCAGTCCGGGCACGACGTCGTCATCGAGAAAGGTGACCCACTCGGTATCCGCTGCGCGCCATCCGACGTTGCGGGCAGCGGCTGGCCCCCGCCCCCCCGAGCGCAGCACCCGCACCGCGGGATCGACTGCCAGCGGTTCCGTAGGCGAAGGCCGATCGTCGACTACGACGATCGCTTGTGAGTGGCGATGCGAGTGATCACTCGCATCGCCACTCACAAGCTGCGCGAGCAGCATGTCCAGGCTGGGCCGCCCGATCGTGGGGATCACCACGGTGACGTTCATCGGGTGAGCTCCGAACGGCGCAGCAGGAAGGGCCCCAGCACGAGGACGTCGATGGGGGCCGACCCGAAACACTCGAGCGCGTCGCGCGGGTCGTCCACCATGGGTCGACCGGCCGTGTTGAGGCTGGTATTCACCACCGTGGGCAGTCCGGTCAACTCCGCGAAGCGGTCCAGCAGCCGCGCCAGCAGAGGCTCTGTATCGCGGTCGACGGTCTGGACCCGCGCGGTGCCGTCGACGTGCACCACTGCCGGGATCCGCTCGCGCCACTGCGCTGCGACGTCATGCACGAAGAGCATGTAGGGGCTGGGTATCGGGCCGCGGCTGAATAGCTCACCGGCGCGGTCGACGAGCATCATCGGTGCGACCGGCCGAAACTGCTCACGCCCCTTGACTGCGTTGAGCCGGTCGAGATTGCGGGCATGCCCCGGGTGGGCGAGCAACGAGCGATGGCCCAGCGCGCGTGGACCGAACTCGCTACGACCCTGAAACCAGGCCACGATCGCGTCGGCGGCCAACGCGTCGGCGGCCGCGACGGCCACATCCGGCGGACGCTCGTAGCGGATCTGCGCGGAGTCCAGCCAGCTGGCTAGCTCCGCGTCGGTGAAGCCGCGGCCCAGGTCAGCGCCGGGCATCGGGGCTGCCGGTTCGCCGAGGACCTGCGCGAGATGCAACGCCCCACCCAGCGCGGTTCCCGCGTCGCCTGACGCGGGTTGCACCCACAGCTCATCGAAGGGCCCCTCGGCGGCCAGCCGGGTGTTGG
Source organism: Pseudonocardiaceae bacterium (assembly GCA_046262495.1). Classification (GTDB taxonomy): domain Bacteria; phylum Actinomycetota; class Actinomycetes; order Mycobacteriales; family Pseudonocardiaceae. The sequence goes on from JBHEMR010000108.1 coordinate 11,121, forward strand.
CCACACAATTCAGGGCCACCCCGCCGGCCATCGTGAGCCGGCGCGCGCCGGTGCGCCGGTGCAGCCACCACGCCAGCTCAAGCAGCACCTCCTCCAGCCGGGCTTGCACGGCGGCGGCGAGATCCACGTGCTCGGGCTGCAGCTCCTCATGAGACGCCCGCCGCTTCGCCAGCTCGGACCAGTCAATGGGCGCGACCGTGAAACCGCCGTCACCCGTGACCTGGATGAGTTCCCGCAACGCCGGCAGCAGCCGTAGCTCGGTAGTCGACAGCCGGCCGTAGGAGGCAAGTGCCATCACCTTGTACTCGTCCGACGAGCGCAAAAAACCTAGGTGTTCGGTGACTTCCTCGTACATCAGACCCAACGAATGCGGCAGCTGCTGGCTGGCGAGTACCTCGAGCTCGCCGTCGCGATAGCGGCCGCCCAGGTAGGAGATGGCTTCGCCGCGGCCGTCGGCGACGAGCACCGCAGAGTCGCGAAACGGTGCGGCGAGACCGGCCGAAGCGGCGTGCGCGACGTGGTGCTGTACGAAGTGCACCGCTGCCGGATCCAGCCCGGGAAGCGCGGTAGCCAGGAAGTGCGGTGCACGGCGGGCGTAAGTGGTACGCAGGCCTTCCCACCGTTGGTCCAACCCGTCGAGCTCCGGCTGTACCAGCGCCGGGTCGTAGGAGTAGGCGACGGCATCGAGGTCCTCGGGGTTGATGCCCGCGGTCCCCAAGCACCAGCGGGCCGACAGCTCAGGCAACTCCCACGCGGAGAACGGCACCGGGCGCTTGCCGTGTTTTCGGCGGCTGAACCGTTCCTCCTCAGCGGCGGCTACGACCTCGCCGTCAATGATCAGCGCCGCGGCGGGATCGTGAAAGATCGCGTTGATGCCGAGGATGCGCACGCCAACACCCCCCAAAGGTTCCGGTGACGCGCGGCCACGGCCTGTGCCCCCAGGAATGTACCCAGCGAAGCGACTGTTGAAACGCCGCTTAGACCTCGGTTGCCCGGGCGGTGACTAGCTGGGAGCGGAACCAGGCGATGGTGCGGGCCATGCCGTCGCGGAGCTCGACTGTTGGCGTCCAGCCCAGGAGCTCCTGGGCCAATGTGGTGTCAGGTCGACGCATCCGCGGATCGTCGACTGGGCGCTCGATGTGCCGGATGGACCCGGGCAATCCGCTGAGCTCGATTATTGTCTTGGCCAGATCGATAACCGGCAGCTCGAGTGGACCACCGATGTTCACTGGGCCCGGTGCGCGTGACTCGGCCAGCGCGAGGATGCCCCGGATGGTGTCATCGACGTAGCACACCGATCGGGTCTGGCTGCCGTCACCAGTGATCGACAGCGGTTCGCCGGCCAGCGCCTGGCGGATGAATGTCGGGATGGCCCGCCCATCGTCTGGGCGCATCCGGGGGCCGTAGGTATTGAAGATCCGCACAATTGCCGTGTCCGTGCCCCGAGACATCCGGTAGGCAGTGGTAAGCGCCTCGGCGTAGCGCTTGGCCTCGTCGTACACGCTGCGCGGGCCGACTGGATTGACGTTGCCCCAGTAACCCTCGGACTGCGGATGCTGCAGCGGGTCACCGTAGACCTCACTGGTCGAGGCCAGCACGAACCGGGCACCTTTCTCGCCGGCCAGGCCCAGCGTGTGCAGAGTCCCGAGACTGCCGACCTTGAGCGTCTCGATGGGCAGCCGGAGGTAGTCGGCGGGGGACGCCGCCGAGGCGAGGTGCAGTACCAGGTCCACCGGGCCCGGCACGTGCACGAAGTCCGTCACATCGCACTTGATCAGCCGAAATCGTGGCTCACCGATCAGGTGGGCGACATTGGCTGAGGTGCCGGTGAGGAAGTTGTCCAAACAGATGACGCCGGTGCCGCGGCGCAGCAGCTCTTCGCACAGATGTGATCCGAGAAATCCAGCCCCGCCAGTAACCACGGCCCTGCTGAATCTCGTGTTCACGGCTGTGGCTACCCCAGCGCAGCGGTCCCAAACTCAGCACGGGGGTTTTCACCATGTGGACTGCGGGTACTGACGGCCATGGTCGTTCGATGA
>JBHEMR010000109.1:0-25655 GCA_046262495.1 Pseudonocardiaceae bacterium
CTAGCGGGCCGCTGGTGCATCGTGCCGGCTGAGAAATGCCCACATCACGGTGGCAGCAGCCGGTGACCCGCTGGTGGCAGCCGCATGTGGCCACGCGTGGCCCTGTCCTGGGTAGACGACCGACTCGATCTCTGTGCCGCCGTCTTAGCCGGGCAGCCGTCCTGGGCCCGCAGCCAGGCGAGGGCCTGCGGCACTGACGGCAGGGGCGGGCGCCCGGCCGGCTTTCCGTGGAAGGGCAACACCGAATCCGCCTGGGATCGGCTGCTGCGCGTGGCCAAATTTCGTCGAACCCTTCCACCGCGACGGCCAGCCCGAAGGGCACGACACGTTCGTGCTACGGGATCCGTCGAACAATCTGTTGGAGTTCAAACACTACGACAACCCGACCATGATGTACTGAACTGCGCGTCAATAGCTCATGAGCGTGCAGCGCCGAGAGTTGCGTGCCAGCGGATTGCCTGCGCGTCGGTGAGGGCGGCCACTTGGTCGACGATCACCCGCAGCTTCGCGCTGGTGTCGCCGGCCTGTTGCCACGCCGGGAGCAGTGCGGGGTCCAGCGGGTGCGGCGCCTGATGTACCAGGGCCGCGCAGAGCTCGGCTACCAGCTCCCGTTGCCGGGCTTGCACGGCCAGCCTCCGGGGATCGCGCATCACAAATCGCAGTGCCACCGCCTTGAGCAACGCCACCTCGGCGGCCACCTGGTCCGGTATCACCAGGTGGGCCTGGTAACGCCCCAGGGGGCCTGGCCCGAACCAGGCCAGCGTCGCCGACACCACAGCGGACACGAACCGCCCCACCAACTCGCTAGTGAGCTCCTTCAACGCGACTTGGGCGGTCAGCGAGCCGTCGTATCGCCGCAGCGCAGCGAGCACCGGGAGCTTGAGCAGGCCCACCGCCGCGGCCGCCAGTTCAGCGCTGGGCAGCACGCTGAAGTGCTGCTCGGCAAGTTCGGCGAGCAGCTCCCGCTCCACCGGATCGGCCAGGGTGTCCAGCGAGATCCGGCCAGCCAGGATACCGTCTTCGACGTCGTGCACCGAGTACGCGACGTCGTCGGCCCAGTCCATCACCTGCGCTTCCAGGCATCGCTGCCGCGCAGGCGCACCGTCTCTCAGCCAGCCGAACGCCGCCGCGTCGTCGGTGTAGAAGCCGAACTTTCCCGTTCCTCCCTCCCGCGGCCACGGATACTTCACGGTGGCGTCCAGCGACGCCCTGCTGAGGTTGAGCCCGTGGCTGCGCCCGGTCTCGGGGTCGAGCAGCTTGGGCTCCAGCCGGGTCAGGATCCGCAACGTCTGCGCGTTGCCCTCGAATCCACCGCACCCGCTGGCGAACTCATTGAGTACTCGCTCGCCGTTATGGCCGAACGGGGGGTGGCCGATGTCGTGGGCCAATCCCGCGGTCTCCACCAGGTCCGGATCACAGCCCAGCTCGACGGCGATACCGCGGCCGATCTGGGCGACCTCCAGCGAATGCGTCAGCCGGGTCCTAGGCACGTCCCCTTCGCCGGGACCCACTACCTGAGTCTTACCGGCGAGCCTGCGCAGCGCCGCGCAGTGCAGCACCCGCGCGCGGTCCCTGGCGAAGGGGCTGCGGCGCTCGGATCCCGATCCGGGCAGGGCAGCCCGCTTGGCCGGCTCGGCAAAGCGCCGGGCCCAGTCCTGTTCGGTGTAGGGATGGTCCACCAGCTCACCCCAGATCGGTGCCGAACGCACCGGCCGGAGCGTGCGTCAACCGGTAGTCCAGCAGCGCGGCGCTCTCCCGGAGGATGTAGCGGGCCTGGATCGTGCGGGTCGCCACGATGGGACCACTTCGGGTGGGAGAGGTCCACGCGGTGAGCCCGAGATCGTCGGACATCGTACGCGACCGCAACGAATGCCACGGATCACTGACGATCACCGCGGTGCGCCAGCCCGCGGGCCCCGCCCGACGCGCCACCGCGCGCAGGCTCTCCAGGGTGTCGCGGCCCTCCCCGATCGGCACCACAGCGCCGGCCGGGATCCCATAAGACGTCAGGTAATTAAGACCAGCCTGGGCCTCGGTGTAGTTGTCGCCGACCCGCCGACCACCAACTGTGACGATCACTGGCGCAACCCCGTCGCGCCACAGCCGCGCTGCGTGATCGAGCCGGGCTCCCAGCACCGCCGACGGTGTCCCGTCGTACTGCGCCGCGCCCAGCACCACCACGACGTCGGCCTTCGCCCGGTCGTCGACCCGAGCAACCTGCCACACCCGGAACACCGTGCCACCCACGATCAGAGCGCCTACCAGCACCGCGCCGAGGACCAGCCGGATAAGCGCGATCGGTAGCACGAACCGGGCGGGCCGGTAGCCTGACTGCCGGCTCAGCCGGCGGTCACCCACCGATGCGGCCTGCCGCGGTGGCCAGCGGTCCACCGGAACGTCTTCGTCGCGCCGCGAGAACCTCCCCGACCACGGACACCGCCGTCTCCGCCGGCCTGGCCGCGCCACCGGCGCAGGCAAGGCCGGCGTCCAGCGCGTTGACCTCAGTGACATGCCCCTTGGCCGTGCCGGGCGCCGACACCACGGAGCTCAGCAACGGCAGCGCGACGGTGTCCATGGTGCCCTCGAACAGCTCACCCGCCCGGTCACCGTCCTCGGTGCCGGCCAGTAGCTGGCTGGTGGCGACGGTGCCGAAACCCTGCCGCTCCAGCACCCGCACCACCCCGGCGGGACGCCCCTGCTCAGCCCAGCGGCGCAGCGCGTCACCGGCTTGCCGGCGGTGACGCGTTTCCTCAGTACTTCCGGTGTCCATGCTCACCATGCTCCCAAAATTCAGCAGCCGACCAAGCGAGCCGCCAGATAGGACTCAACCTGATCCATCGCCACCCGCTCCTGCGCCATGGTGTCCCGCTCGCGCACCGTCACCGCGTGGTCGGTCAGCGAGTCGAAATCCACCGTCACGCAAAACGGGGTGCCGATCTCATCTTGGCGGCGGTAGCGACGGCCGATGGCGCCTGCGTCGTCGAAGTCGACATTCCAGTGCCGCCGCAGCGCCGCGGCGACATCCCGGGCCTTGGGTGAAAGATCGGCATTGCGCGAAAGCGGCAGCACCGCGGCCTTGACCGGCGCGAGCCGCTTGTCCAGCCTGAGTACCACGCGGCGGTCCACCCCGCCCTTGGCATTGGGTGCCTCGTCCTCCGCATAAGCCTCCAGCAGGAAGGCCATCATGGGACGCCCGACGCCCGCTGCGGGTTCGATCACGTAGGGCCGGTAGCGGGAGTCGGTGGCCTGGTCGTAGTAGGACAGGTCGACTCCGGAGTGGTTGGAGTGCGTGGTGAGGTCGAAATCGGTGCGGTTGGCGATGCCCTCCAGCTCGCCCCACTGCTGGCCCGAGGAGAAGCCGAACCGGTACTCCACGTCCACGGTCCGCTTGGAGTAGTGCGAGAGCTTCTCCTTGGGATGCTCGTATTGCCGCAGGTTGTCCCGATCGATACCGAGATCGGCATACCAGTCGGTGCGGGTGTCGATCCAGTATTGATGCCACTGCTCGTCGGTGCCCGGCTCGACGAAGAACTCCATCTCCATCTGCTCGAACTCACGGGTGCGGAAGATGAAGTTGCCCGGGGTGATCTCGTTGCGGAAGCTCTTGCCGATCTGCCCGATACCGAATGGGGGCTTCTTGCGAGCGGACATCACGACATTCTGGAAATTGATGAAAATGCCCTGCGCGGTCTCCGGGCGCAGGTAATACAGGCCATCTTCGGACTCCACCGGACCCAGATACGTCTTGAGCATCATGTTGAACTCACGCGGCTCGGTATATTCGCCTCGGGTGCCGCAGTTCGGGCACGGGACGTCCGAGAGATCATCCTCCAGCACGTCATTGCCGGTGCGTTCGGCGTAGTCCTCGGCGAGCTGGTCAGCCCGGAACCGCTTGTGGCAGCTCTGGCACTCCACCAGCGGGTCGTGAAAGGCCTGCACGTGACCAGAGGCGACCCACACCTGGCGGGGCAGGATCACCGACGAGTCCAGGCCCACGACGTCGTCGCGGCCGGTGACCATCGAGCGCCACCACTGGCGCTTGACGTTCTCCTTGAGTTCCACGCCGAGCGGGCCATAGTCCCAGGCCGAGCGGGTCCCGCCGTAGATCTCCCCACTGGGGAACACGAAGCCACGGCGCTTGCACAGGCTGACGACGGTGTCGATTCGATCCGCGGGCACTGGGGATCTCCTGGTGACAGTTTTGATGGGTGCGCGCCCACATTAGCGATCGTCGGATCCGAACCCCCGCTCGGCGTCGGGCGCGAGCAGGCTGGCGTGGTCGGTCACCGCACCTCCCTCGGCGGCAGCCAGCACCTCGTAGCTGCCGGGCTCGCCGGTCAGCGCCTCGGACAGCAGCGGTACCACGTGTTCGCGGACCTCGAACACCGACAGCGTGCGCCGATAGGCGACCACCGACTCGAACTGCACGGCCAGCACCCACCGGGTGGTGTCATCCGGGGAGCGGCCCAGCTGGCCACCGAGGCAACCCCGCTGCGTGGTCAGCAACTCCAGAGCTCGTCGTGCGCGAGTCACAAGGCCCTCGGCCCGGTCAGGGTCGACGGCGAAGCGGCAGATCAGGATCACGGGCGCCCTCCGGCGGTGCTGGGACGGGTGACGTTAGCGAGTTGGCCGGGCAAGTGGCGTCGTGGCGGCAGCCCGGCGCTTACCATGGCTGGCGGATCGGGACTGGATCGAGCGGGGAATCGAGGGAGAGGGCATGGCGGGTGTCACCGCAGACGCAGTACCGGAACCGTCCGTCGACGATGAGCATTCCCCCGGCCGGCCGGCTCCCGGTCCGGCGGCGATCCGCCCGCGAGCGACCCTGGTGGCGGCCGGTGAACTGCTGCGGGCCCTGTCCGCGCCGGTGCGGATCGCCATCGTGCTGCAGCTGCGCGACAGCGGGCGCTGTGTCCACGAGCTGGTCGACGCACTGGGTGTTACCCAACCGTTGATCAGCCAGCACCTACGGGTGCTCAAGTCCGCCGGGGTGGTCGACGGCGAGCGGCACGGTCGGGAGGTCGTCTACCGGCTGGTCGACGAGCACCTGTCGCATATCGTGCTCGATGCCGTTACACACGTGGAGGAGGAATGACCGCGTCACGTCCGGTCGCGCCGCTGCGCTCCACCCGGCAGCGGACCGCGGTCGCCAGGCTGCTCGACGACACCGACGACTTCCGGTCCGCCCAGGAGATTCACGAGAAGCTGCGACGCCACGGCGAGGGCATCGGCTTGACCACGGTGTACCGCACTCTGCAGACCCTCGCCGAGGCCGGTGAGATCGATGTGCTGCGCACCGCCAGCGGCGAGGCACTCTACCGGCGTTGCTCGGCGCATCACCATCATCACCTGGTGTGCCGGCAGTGCGGACGCACCGTGGAGGTCGAGGGCCCCACCGTGGAACTCTGGGCCGCCCAGGTCGCCGAAGCCAACAACTTCACCGACATAGACCACACCATAGAGATCTCCGGCCGCTGCCCCGACTGCCCGCCCTCCTAATCCCACTCCCCTCCCTTCACCGCCAGGGGCGGGGTTAGAACTCGTAGGGTTCGGTGGGGGGTGGGACCGGGTGGAGGCCAGAGACGGTGAGGGTGGGGGTGAAGTGGGTGTTCGATCTCGCTGAGCCGGGCATCACCTGACCGCGCACCTCGAACCAGCCGTCCTGCGGCAAGGACGCGAGTCCGCGGTAGCCCTCCAGACGCACCTTCACCGGCGTCACGTCCGCTGCGCAGCAGGCCATCACCAGACGGCCGAGATAGGTGGTGTCCTGGGCGCCGTGTACGGCGAAGCCGACCAGACGTACCTGGTGACCGTGCAGGCTGCCTTCGTCGTCCCACACCGCACGGGTGACGAAGTCGCTCATCCGCAGCGCCGGAGCCGGGCCGGCGGGCAGCGGCGGGAAAGCGATGGCGGGGTGCCGAGGGGCAACCGCCCGCGCCGAGCGGGACACAGTGTCCGCACCGAGTGCCGGCGGCGCGACCAAGAAGATCGCGAGCACCGGCAGCACCAGCAGCCAGGGACTGCGCCCGGCGTGATCGTGATGATGGGGTGCGCTGCGTCCACCCCGCACATCGCGCCCGATGGAGATCAGCCCGAGCGCGAGAATCACCGCCCCTGCGCAGATCAGGAAGGGCAGCAGTGAAGGCTTGACGTAGCGCAGGTAACTGCCGTTCCACGCGATCTTGCACAAGGCGCCGCCGAGTAAGACCAGCAGGACGTTCTGGGTTTCCCGTCTCACCGTGCGGTCACCGGCCACCGCCGAGCACCAGCACGCCGGCGAGCGCCCCGCACCCGATCGCCACCACGAACGTCGCCGGGGCGAAGCGGCTGGCGAATCCGCGCCCGAACGCTCCCGCCTGCAGCGCCACCAGCTTGACGTCCACCGCCGGCCCCACCACCAGGAAGACCAGCCGGGGCAGCAGCGGCACCGCCGTCAGCGACGCGGCGACGAACGCGTCGGCCTCGCTGCACAGGGCGAGCACGACCGCGAGCAGCGCCATCACCAGGATCCCGAGCAGCACGTTTCCGGTCAGTGACGCCATCGCCGATGCGGGCACCAGGACGTTGAGCAGGGCTGCGGTGAGGCCGCCGAGTACCAGGAACCCGCCCGAGGAGACCATGTCATGCCGGGCGGTGTCGGTGAACACTCCGAAGGCGCTGCGACCCGGCGGTCGCTCGGGGTGGCGCAGCGCGCGTTGCGCGATCCACTCCGAGCGGCCGAAGCGCGCCCACAACCAGCCCATCACCATCGCGGTGGCCATCGAGCCGAGGAACCGTGCCGCCACCATCCGCGGCTCACCCGGGAAGGCCACCGCGGTAGCCACCAGCACGACCGGGTTGACCGCGGGCGCGGCGAGCAGGAACGCCAACGCCGCCGCGGGCGGTACGCCTTGTTGCATGAGACGCCGGGACACCGGTACCGACGCGCACTCGCATCCCGGTAGCGCCATCCCGACCAATCCGGCGACGGGTACCGCGGCTGCGGTCGTTGCCGGCAGCACCCGGCGCAACGCCAGCGGTGACACGAACGCCGCGATCATCCCACTGACCAGCACCCCCAGTACCAGGAATGGCATCGCCTGCACGCACACCGCCACGAAAACCGTGGCACCGGTCCGCACGGCCGGGATGTCGAGCATCCGGATCAGCGGTCCCTGAGCCAATAGCGCCAGCACCAGCACGGCGCACAGCACCTCCAACGAGGTGATCCGGCGCTGCTCGGTCGCCCGCTCGGTTGGTGGGGCGGCCATCAGTCAGGCAGCAGCTCGCCGCGCACCTGCGAGGCCGCGGACACCACCAGCATGAGCAGCGTGCCCAGTGGCACGGTGTCCAGTCCGGCGGCCGGGAATGCGTAGCGCAGCGTCACGTCGGCGCCACGCTCGGTACGAACCAATCCCAAGGTTCCGAACAAGCCCTGCCCTGCTCGCGTGGCGACTCGCTCGGCGAGCTCACCGTCCTCGGGAACGTCCCAGGCGACCACGCAGGTCAAACTGAGCATCGCCAGGCCCTCGACCAGCTCCACCGCCTGCACCGCACAGGGCACCTCGGAGTGCTGGAAGGTCAGGGAGCCGTCGTCGTCCACCTTGACGTCCTGGTAGCGCTCCAGCGCCGCCCGCGCGGCGTCGAGCAGTTCCCGCGTGGAGGCAGCACCCTCGTCTTGACTCATCGGATCGTTCTCCTCGAGGTGCGGATTTCGGCAGGCCCGGTATCGACAGCGCTGCCGAACCGGCGGTCACGGGCTGCGTAGACCTCGCAAGCCCGCCATAGATCGCGGCGATCCAGGTCGGGGAACAGGACGTCCTGGAACACCAGCTCGGCGTAGGCAGCCTGCCAGATGAGGAAATTGGAGATGCGCTGCTCACCCGAGGGCCGCAGGAACAGGTCGACATCGGGCATGTCCGGTTCATCGAGGTACCGGGCCAGCATCCGCTCGTCGACCCGCTCCGGGTTGATCTCGCCGCGCGCCACCCGGCGGGCCACCTCGCGGGCCGCGTCAGCGATCTCGGCCCGTCCGCCGTAGTTCACGCACATGGTCAGGGTCATGACGTCGTTGTCCGCGGTCAGCTCCTGGGCTACCTCAAGCTCACGGATCACGCTGCGCCACAACCGGGGGCGGCGCCCGGCCCAGCGCACCCGGACTCCCATCTCGTGCATCTGGTCGCGGCGGCGGCGGATGACGTCGCGATTGAAGCCCATCAGAAAGCGCACCTCATCGGGGCTGCGCCGCCAGTTCTCGGTGGAGAACGCGTATGCCGACAGCCACTTCACCCCCAGCTCGATGCACCCACAGACGACGTCGAGCAGTACGGCCTCACCACGGCGGTGACCCTCGGTCCGCGACAACCCACGCTGCTGCGCCCACCGCCCGTTGCCATCCATTACCAGCGCAACATGCCGCGGAATCCGCTCGGCGCCTAACAACGGCGGCCGAGCCCCCGAGGGATGTGGATCAGGCGGGCGCACCACCGACCCATCCTTTCGCTTGGAGAAGGGGGCGTTCGACCAGGGGTAGGGAGCGAAGCTGGCGTTCTAGGTGCCACTGGAGGTGGGCGGCGACCAGGCCGCTGGCCTCGCGGCACGCCGCTGCCGGCACGGCTTCGGCGATCTGCCAGTCTCCGCACTCCAGAGCATCGAGCAGTTCCACGGTCTGTGCCGACGGGGTGGCCGCGCCAGCCGGACGGCACCCGGGACAGACCACGCCCCCCGCGGGAACGCTGAACGCCCGGTGCGGTCCCGGTGCACCGCATCGGGCGCATTCGGTCAGGGCCGGCGCCCATCCCGCGGTGCCCATCGCGCGGAGCAGGAAAGCGTCGAGCACCAAAGGCGCGTGCCGCTGCCCGTCAGCCAGTGCCCGCAGCGCCCCGACCACCAGCAGGTATAGCCGCAGCACCGGCTCCCCTTCGGCGCTGGCCAGCCGCTCGGCAGTCTCCAGCACCGCGCAACCGGCGGTGTAGCGGCCGTAGTCACCAACCAGTCGGGAACCGAAGCCGTCGACCGTCTCGACCTGGGTGACGATGTCCAGCGTCCGCCCGCGGTAGAACTGCACATCGACGTGCCCGAACGGTTCCAGCCGGGCGCCGAACCGCGACGAAGTGCGGCGCACGCCTTTGGCCACCGCGCGCACCCGCCCGTGTCGGCGGGTCAGCAGCGTGATGATCCGATCGGCTTCGCCCAACTTTTGCACCCGCAGCACCACCCCGGTGTCGCGGTAGAGGTTCACCTGCCCATCCTCGCACCGCAGCCCCGAAGGAGTCAGAAACCGAGCCGACGAAGCTGCTTGGGATCCCGCTGCCAGTCCTTGGCGACCTTCACGTGCAAGTCCAGGTACACCGAGGTGCCCAACAGCGCCTCGATGTGCGTCCGCGCGCGGCTGCCGACCTCCTTGAGGCGCTGACCGCCGCGTCCGATCACGATCGCCTTCTGGCTGTCGCGTTCGACATAAAGGTTGACATAGACATCGAGCAGGCCGGCCCGTCCCTCCCGGGGGTTCATTTCCTCTACCACGACGGCCAGCGAGTGCGGCAGCTCGTCGCGCACGCCCTCCAGCGCCGCCTCCCGGACCAGCTCAGCGACCAGGGTCTGCTCCGGTTCGTCAGTGAGTTCCCCGCTGGGGTACAGCGGTGGCGACTCCGGCATGCGGGCCAACAGCAGGTCAGCGAGCAGTCCCACCTGGAAACCGTCGACCGCCGACACCGGCACCAGTTCGGCGAACTCGTCGAATCCTGCCGAGCGCGCCAGGTCAGCCAACCCGGCGAGCTGCTCAGCCACGCGCTGTGGGCTCACCAGGTCGGTCTTGGTCACGATGCCGAAGACCGGGGTGCGCCGCGCCAGCGCAGCCAGCTCACCGGCGATGAACCGGTCACCAGCCCCGATCGTGGCGTCAGCGGGCACGCATAACCCGATCACGTCCACCTCCGACCAGGTCGCGCGAACCAGGCTGTTGAGCCGCTCGCCGAGCAGGGTTCGGGGCCGGTGCAGGCCGGGCGTATCCACCAGGATGAGCTGCCCGTCGGGCTGATGCACGATTCCCCGGATGGTGTGCCGGGTGGTCTGCGGCCGGCTAGAGGTGATCGCCACCTTCTGGCCCACCAGCGAGTTGGTCAATGTTGACTTGCCCACATTGGGCCTGCCCACCAGGCAGGCGAAACCGGCCCGAAACGGCCCGTCGGTGTGCGGCGTCACGTCTGTCCCGCCGTACGCAACACGCTTCTGACAACGCCGTGCTGATCGACCAGCAACACCGGCGCAGCCGATCCGAGCTCCCGGACCGCAGCCAGCGAGGCAGCGTCCACTGCACCGGACCCAGATACCACCGCGGCCGCCTCCAAGCCGGTCGCGCCGCTGGCCACCGCTGCGGCCACCGCCGCCTGCAGCGCACTCAACGCCAGGGAGGGCAGCGACACCGTGACACCGGTGTAGGTACGTCCGTCGGTGTCGCGCACCGCAGCACCCTCCTGGGCGCCAGTGCGGGCCAGCGCCGAGCGCGCCAGCGTCACGATCTTGGCGTCCTCCGGGTCTAGGTCAGTGGTGTCAGGCACTGGTGTCGCTCGCTTCCTGCGGGGGGTCGGCCGCGGCGCGGCGGACCGGGGATTGCTGGTCGTAAGTCGGGGACTGACGGGTTGGGGAATCTGACTGCGCGGAGACCCGGCGTGCGGTGACGGTGGTGATGCGCAGCCGCCCGCGACGATCATTGCCGCCCTCGGCGCGCAGCCGCAAGCCGGCCACCTCCGCCTCGGCACCGGGCACCGGCACCCGACCCAACCGCTGAGCCAGCAGCCCTCCAACGGTCTCCACGTCGGTGTCTGCGAGCTCCACCTCAAACAGCTCAGCCAAATCGATCACCGGCAAGCGGCTGATCACCCGTACCGTACCGTCCCCGAGATGCTCGATCGGCGGCCGCTGGTCGGTGTCAGACTCGTCGGTGATCTCGCCGACGATCTCCTCGAGGATGTCCTCGATCGTCAGCAGGCCGGCGGTACCGCCGTACTCGTCCACCACGACGGCCATGTGGTTATGCGAGACCTGCATCTCCTTGAGCAACCCGGTCAGCAGCTTGGAATCAGGTACGAACGTCGCGGGCCGCATCACCTCGCCGACAGTGCCACCGGTGGGCTGCTCGACCGCCACCAAATCCTTGATGTGTACGACACCGACGATGTCATCGACGCTGTCCCCGATCACCGGGAGCCGGGAGAACCCGGAACGTAGGCATAGCGCCACTGCCTGACGTACTGTTTTTTCCTGCTCAATCCAGATGATCTCGGTTCGGGGCACCATGACCTCACGGGCCACGGTATCTCCGAGCTCGAAGACCGAATGGATCATCTCGGCCTCGCCGGCCTCGACCACGCCGCTCTGACCCGCCATGTCCACCAGCTCGCGCAGCTCGACCTCCGAGCTGAACGGCCCTTCTGGAAAACCCCTACCAGGTGTGATCGCATTACCAACGAAAATGAGCAGCCGCGACAGCGGCCCCAGGACCCGACCCAGCACCCGCACCGATCCCGCCACGGCGAGGCCGACTGCATAGGGATGCTGGCGCCCAATGGTGCGCGGACCCACCCCTACGACCACATAGGTCACCACCACCATTGCCAACCCGGTGACCAGCACCGCCAGCCAGATCGGCGTCAACGCCCGCAGCGCCGCCACCGTGACGAGGACCGTGGCGGTCAACTCGCAGCTCAGCCGCAACAACAGCAGCAAGTTGACGTGCCGGGGCCGGTCGGCGATGACCAGCGCCAGCGCGCTGGCGCCGAAGCGGCCGGAACGCACCAGCGCCTCGACCCGGGCCCGGGACACCGTGCCCAGCGCGGCGTCCGCCGCAGCGAAACCCCCCGCCGCCACCACCAGGGTGGCGGCCAGCACCAACAAGGGAACAGAGGACGTCAGCACTGTCGGTCCTGTTCGATATTCCGAGGGCTGTCCCGGGCGGTTATCCGGGCGGGCCAGGCTCCTGCGGCCCATCCAGACCGACCACTCCAAGCAGTCGGGTGTCCGCATCCCGCTGCGCGATCCGGCGTCGATTGGCCAGCTCGGCGCGCCGGAACTCGGCAAGTATTCCGTCCTGCAGGGCGAACATCTCGCGCTCCTCAGCGGGCTCGGCGTGGTCGTAACCCAGCAGATGCAGCACGCCATGCACGGTGAGCAGCTGCAGCTCGTCGAGCAGTGCGTGACCCGCTGCGGCGGCCTGTTCGGTCGCGACCTCTGGGCACAGCACGATGTCACCAAGCAGTGCGGGGCCACCGGATGGGCTGTCCGGCCGACCACCCGCCAGCCCACCCTCCTCCGCGTCGTCCATGGGGAAGGCCATCACGTCGGTGGGTCCCGGCAGGTCCATCCAGCGCTGGTGCAGATCGGCCATCACGCCACTGCCCACCAGTAACACGGACAGTTCCGCCAACGGGCTGACACCCAACCGATCCATCGCGAAACGTGCCGCAGCGGCGACCGACGCCTCGGCGATGACGGTGCCGGACTCGTTAGCGATCTCGATACCCACGCCAACGTCACCGTCTCCGGCGGCGGTCGGTCCGGTTGGGCACCGGGCGCGTGCCGGTGCCCTCCTGGAGGACATCCCACCGCGCATAGGCGTCCACGATGTCAGTGACCAGCCGGTGACGGACCACGTCGGCGCTGGAGAGCTGCGCGAAATGCACGTCTTCCACACCGTCGAGGATGTGTTGGACGATCCGCAGCCCGGACACCTGACCGCCCGGCAAGTCGATCTGTGTCACGTCCCCGGTGACCACGACCTTGGAACCGAACCCTAGCCGGGTGAGGAACATCTTCATCTGCTGCGGGGTGGTGTTCTGCGCCTCATCGAGGATGATGAAGGCATCGTTGAGGGTACGGCCGCGCATGTAAGCCAGCGGCGCGACCTCGATGGTCCCAGCTGCCATCAACTTGGGGATCGACTCGGGGTCGAGCATGTCGTGCAGGGCGTCGTACAGCGGGCGCAGGTACGGGTCGATCTTCTCGTACAGGGTGCCGGGCAGAAAGCCCAACCGCTCCCCTGCCTCTACCGCCGGGCGGGTGAGGATTATTCGGTTGACCTGTTTGGCCTGCAGCGCCTGCACCGCCTTGGCCATGGCCAGGTAGGTTTTACCGGTGCCGGCGGGTCCGATGCCGAACACGATCGTGAAGCGATCGATGGCGTCGACGTAACGCTTCTGGTTCAGCGTCTTGGGCCGGATCGTCCGCCCGCGCCGGGAGAGGATGTCGAGGCTGAGTACCTCGGCGGGCGATTCGGCGTCTCCCTGGGCGAGCATTGTCAGGGTCTCCCGGACCGCGTCGGGAGCGAGCTGCTGGCCACGGCGGGCCAGGGTGACCAACTCGCCAAAGGCCCGCTCGGCGAATGCGACGTCCGCCGGGGTGCCGGTGAGGGTGACCTCGTTGCCGCGCACGTGCACGTCAGCGGCGAGCAGGTCTTCGGTGATCTTCAGGTTCTCGTCACGGGATCCGAGCAGGGACAGCACGGCGGCGTCTGGGACCACAATCTTCGACTGGACCGGCTGAGGCTGCGTCGTCTCCGAACCGGATCGGGAGGCACCCTCCACTGGGGTAGGGGTCACGTGGGAGTGGGTCCTACTTCCTGCGCACGCGCGCGTCTCGGGTCAACCAGTAGGACAGATGCTAGCCGCAGACCTGAGTCCGCGGGTGGTTGATCGCTCCTTCGATCTGCGAAGTTACAACTTCGGCTCACGGTCGGGCACCTTCGCCAGTGGCTGTAGCCACCACGTCACCGAAATGCATTGCGATCAAATATGGCGAATGAAAAGCGCCGGATTGGGATGCTGCGCCGCGGCGAAACTGGGGGCTGTCCCGCCGCGGCGCAGCGCCGCCGGACCGAGGGGGGAGGTGCCCGGCGGAGCCTCTGTGGGCTTGGCTGTGAGCCCGAACTACATCCTCCATCAGGTGGCTTGCGTACTTAATGTTATACTTTTGGGCGTCTCTCTCGCTTTTTACCACCTGAATGACCTAGTCCCAGCGCCGAGACAGGGCGTTAATTGCACCCAGAGCGACTGCTCCGGCACTCGAAGAACGCAACACCTCGCGGCCGAGCCGCACTGGCCGACCTCCTGCCGCGGCGAGCGTGGCCAGTTCGAAGTCGGTGATGCCGCCCTCAGGCCCGACCACGAGCAGTAGTTCTCCCGCGGCGGGCAACGTCACCATCGGCAGCGGTTCAGCGGCACTCTCATGCAACACCAGGCAACCCGCAGCGGCAGCGCAGCGCTGCCCGAGAACGGTGGTGTCCACTGGCTCGGCGACCTGGGGGAACCTTGCCCGGCGGGACTGTTTGGCCGCCTCTCGAGCGGCCTGCCGCCAGTGAGACAGCGCCTTGGCCCCGCGCAACCCATCGTCCCAGCGGGCCACGCAGCGGTCAGCTCGCCAAGGCAGTACCGCGTCCACCCCTGCCTCAGTGGCCAGCTCCACCGCCAATTCCCCCCGCGGGCCCTTGATTAGAGCCTGGGCAAGCGTGACCCGTAAGACCGGAGCGGGCTCGCTCTCCCGGCGCAGCGCCTTGAGCTCCAGCCGATCGCGACCAGTATCGAGCACTTCACAGACGGCCAACTCTCCACAGCCGTCAGTGAGCACCAGACCCTCGCCGGCTCGCAACCGGCGCACAGTCGCGGCGTGCCTGCCCTCGGGTCCGTCCAGCGTTGTCTCGCCGCCCTCGCAAGGCAACTGCTCGGCAAAGAACACCGGCAGGCTGCTCACCGGGACTCCTCAGTGCCCGTTGCGCATCAGCGGCTGCCGAACATCAGCGCCCGCCTAAGGAATCCCGCAACCGGGAGAACAAACCGCCGGCCCGTCCGTTCGCCGTGAGCTCAGCCTGTTCCTCACCCCGCAGCAGGGCTAGCTCCCGCAACAGTTCGGTCTGCCGGGGGTCCAGCCGTGTGGGGGTCACCACATCAAGGTGGACGAACAGGTCACCGCGTCCCTCGGCGCGGCCTGTGCTGCGCAGCCGCGGCATCCCACGCCCCCGCAGAGTCAGCACGGTCGCACACTGGGTGCCCGGTTCAACGCGCACCTCTTCGGTGCCATCGAGAGTCTCCAGCGCCACGGTGGTGCCCAGCGCGGCGGCGGTCATCGGCACCCGCACGGTGCAATGCAGGTCAGCGCCGTCACGGGTGAACGTCTCGTGCGGGACCTCCTGCACCTCGACGTACAGATCACCCGCGGGACCGCCACCAGGACCTACCTCGCCTTGGCCGGCTAGCCGCACCCGCATCCCGTCGCCCACCCCGGGAGGCACCTTGGCCGTGACGGTGCGGCGGGTCCGGACCCGGCCATCCCCGCCGCATTGGCGGCAGGGGTCCGGGATGACTTCGCCGAAGCCGCGGCATACCGGGCACGGCCGCGAGGTCACCACCTGCCCAAGAAATGAACGCTGGACGTTTTGCACCTCACCGGCGCCGGCACAGGTGTCGCAGGTCTGCGGCCGGGTGCCGGGCGCGCAACCCGAACCGTTGCATTCGCTACACAGCACAGCGGTGTCCACAGTGAGCTCGCGAGAGGCCCCGCTCGCGCACTCCTCGAGGACAAGCTGCAGCCGGATCAGCGCATCCGAACCGCTTTGTACCCGGCTCCGCGGCCCCCGCCGGCCGGCGCCGCCGGTCGCACCGAAGAAGGCATCCATGATGTCGCCGAAACCGAACCCACCGAAGGGATCACCCCCTGCGCCGCGACCAGCGCCTGACTCCAGCGGGTCCCCGCCGAGGTCGACGATCT
This sequence comes from Pseudonocardiaceae bacterium, assembly GCA_046262495.1. Classification (GTDB taxonomy): domain Bacteria; phylum Actinomycetota; class Actinomycetes; order Mycobacteriales; family Pseudonocardiaceae. The sequence continues at coordinate 15,733 of JBHEMR010000109.1, forward strand.
GACGCTTCTGCGGGTCGGTCAGTACCTCGTAGGCTGCGGTGATGGTCTGGAAACGCTGCTGCGCCTCGGCGTCGGGATTAACGTCGGGGTGCAGTTCACGCGCCAGCTTGCGATAGGCGCGTTTGATCTGTTCCGCGCTGGCGTCCCGGGGCACACCCAGGATTGCGTAGTAGTCCCTGGCCACGCTGGCGTCCTCCCGCCGCAGCCCTCGCCGCGGTAATCGTCGTACATATCGATGAGCCCGACTCGCTCACCGGGTAGTCAGGATCTCCCCCACGTACCGTGCTACCGCGCGCACCGCGGCGATGGTGCCCGGGTAGTCCATTCTGGTCGGTCCGACCACGCCCATCCCCCCGACCACCGTGCCGTGCGAGGCATAGCCGATCGAGACCAATGAGGTGCTGCGCATCTCCTCGGCTTCGTTCTCCTCACCGATCCGCACCGTTAGGGTGCCCGAGTCACGGGCGACGGCTAGCAGCTTGAGCACGATGACCTGCTCCTCCAACGCCTCGAGTACCTGGCGTAACGAACCAGGGAAGTCGGCGGCGTTTCGGGTGAGGTTGGCGGTACCCCCGAGCAGCAACCGCTCCTCGGGATGTTCCACCAACGTCTCGATGAGAACCGTGGAGGCCCGGGTCATCGCGTCGCGGAGCTCAACCGGCACCTGCTCGGGAAGGTCGGCCACGGCGGCGGAGGCCTCCGCCAGCCGGCGCCCGGACAGCGCCTGATTGAGCAGTGTTCGCAGCTTCGCCACCTGCTCCTCGGTGATGACATCACCCAGGTCGAGAAGACGCTGGTCCACCCGACCAGCGTCGGTGATCAGGACCAGCATCAACCGGGCCGGGGTCACTGCGAGCACCTCGAGGTGGCGCACCGTGGACCGGCTCAGTGTGGGGTACTGGATCACCGCCACCTGCCGAGTGAGCTGGGCAAGCAACCGCACGCTGCGGCGCAACACGTCATCGAGGTCAACCGCGCCGTGCAGGAAGGTCTGCACCGCGCGACGCTCGGCCGCCGACAGCGGCTTGATCTCCGAGAGCCGGTCGACGAACAGCCGGTAACCCTTGTCGGTGGGCACCCGACCGGCGCTGGTGTGCGGCTGAGCGATGTAGCCGTCCTCTTCCAGCGCCACCATGTCGTTGCGGATGGTCGCACTTGATACCCCGAATTGGTGGCGCTCCACCAACGATCGGGACGCCACCGGCTCATGGGTCGCCACGTAGTCGGTGACGATGGCACGCAGTACCTCGAACCGGCGGTCGTCCGCGTTCACGTCACCTCCCTGGTGCTTGAGTTCTGTTATCGAGCCTGGCCCTGGTAGCGGCCTCTGACCCGAGTCTAGTGCGCCCCGGGCGCAGCCGTCGGGACCCGCCGACTCGCCCGATATCCTGTGCCCTCGCGCCGAGCGGGGGGACGGAGGTGAGCACCGGCTGTGATCTTCAAGGAAGTCCGGCATGGGCGCCCGTATCCCGAGCATGGGTTCTCCATGAAGGACTGGGCACAACTCCCACCCCAGCAGGTGCGCTTGGCAGACCTGGTCACCACCGCGACGGTGGTGGAGCTGGACCGGCTGCTGTCCGAAGACCCCACCCCCTTCGGCGATCTATTCCCTCACGCGGTGCGGTGGTGCGGGGAACTGTTCTTAGAGGACGGCCTGCACCGCGCCCTACGCGGCGCCCTCCAGCAACGCACTGCACTGCACGTCCGGATCCTCGACCTGGATCTCCTACGCAGCTGACCCACAGGCCCACTACCCCCGATCGGCGAGTGCCGAACTTTCAGTTCGGTTAGCCGAGCCTGCCACCCGTCGAGCTCCTTGCGGGTTGCGTCAAGGCGCCAGCAGGGTGCGAACCACAGCGTCGGCGAGTAGGCGGCCACGGCGGGTGAGTGTCAGTCGGTCGCCTTGTACGGCGATGAGCAGACCGTCGGTGATCGCGCGATCGGCGGCCGCTCTACCCGGGGCGTCCAGCACCTCCAGCGGTAGGCCGTCGGCCAGCCGTAAGCCAAGCATCACCCGCTCGGTGTACCGCTCCTCGGGGTTGAGCATTTCCCGGCCGACCGCGGGGGACCAACCGGCCTTCAGCGCGGCGGCGTAACGAGCTGGGTGTTTGACGTTCCACCACCGCACCCCGCCGACGTGCGAGTGCGCCCCCGGTCCGGCGCCCCACCAGTTCCCGCCGGTCCAGTAGCCGACGTTGTGCCCGCACCGGGACTCGGCAGATCTGGCCCAGTTAGACACCTCATACCAGTGCACGCCTGCCGCAGACAGCACAGTGTCGATCTGCTCGTAGCGGTCCGCCAGCACGTCATCGTTCGGCCCTGGCAGCTCTCCGCGGGCCACCCGGCGGCCCAGCGCCGTACCAGGCTCGACAACCAGGGCGTAAGCCGATACGTGGTTGACCCCGGCGGTGAGCACCGCCTCCAGGGAGGCGGCCAGATCGTCGCCGGTCTCCCCTGGTGTGCCGTAGATCAGATCTAGACTGACCTGCCCGATCCCGGCGGCGCGGGCCTGCGCCGCCGCGGCCACCGGCCGACCTGGGGTGTGCACCCGGTCCAGCACGGCCAGCACGTGCGGCGCGACGCTCTGCATCCCGAGTGAGACCCGGGTGTAGCCAGCCGCGGCGATCTCGGCGAAGAACTCCGGCGAGGTGGATTCGGGGTTGGCCTCGGTGGTCACCTCGGCTCCTGGGACTAGTCCCAGCGACCCGCGGACGGCGTCGAGCACCGCGGCCAGCCCCGCGGCACCGAGCAGCGACGGCGTCCCGCCGCCGATGAACACCGTGTCAGCCGACACCGGCTCCTCGAGCACGTGCGCAGCGAGGTCCAGCTCCCGGCGCACCGCATCCAGCCAGGTGGAGGGCGAGGTGGCCACCTCTCCGGGGGTATAGGTGTTGAAGTCGCAATACCCGCATCGGGTGGCGCAGAACGGCACATGCACGTAGACGCCGAACGGCGCCTGGCTTAAGCCGCGCAGAGCCGCAGCGGGCAACGCCCCGTCAGGCGGGGCTGGGGCACCGACGGGAAGGTCAGCCACGTGAGCAGTATCCCAACATCCGAACGTAGGTAGTCGCCGACGGCGCTAGGTGGCACTCTGGAGCACGTGGTCGTGCCCGGACTCCCGCTGGTGGTTCGCCGCCATGTCGATTATGTCCGGGTTTCGAGCGCGCTGTGCCGCCCGATGAGCTGACGCCCCGCCCGACTGTCCAGCCGGCGCCGGGTGCGCCGGAAGCTGGGCTGCACGATGACCTGGTCATGGCCTCTCCCGCGCGTCGGTGCTCCTTCAACGGAGGCACCCGATGTCTGCACCAGCACGTCGATCGCCAGCGACGAAGGCTCGCCGTGGGGAGGGCCAGTGGGCCCTGGGTCATCTCGAGCCGCTCAACCCCAACGAGCGCACCAAGAAAGACGACGACGGGCTCAACGTCCGGCGCCGGATCGAGACGATCTACGCGCTGCGCGGCTTCGATTCGATCGATCCCACTGATCTGCGCGGCCGATTCCGCTGGTGGGGCCTGTACACCCAGCGCCGACCCGGCATCGACGGCGGTCGGACTGGCACGCTGGAGCCCGAGGAACTCGACGACTCCTACTTCATGATGCGCGTGCGCATCGACGGTGGCGCACTGAGCGCCGAGCAGCTGCGGGTGGTCGGTGAGATTTCCCGGCTCTACGCCCGCGACACCGCTGACATCACCGACCGGCAGAACATCCAGTACCACTGGATCCGGATTGAAGACGTGCCCGCGATCTGGGAACAGCTCGAAGCCGTCGGGCTGTCCACCACCGAGGCCTGCGGCGACTGCCCTCGCGTTGTGCTGGGCTCCCCGGTCGCCGGGATCTCCACCGACGAGATCATCGACGGTACCCCGGCGATCGACGAGATCACCCGGCGCTACATCGGCAGTCCCGAGTTCTCCAACCTGCCCCGCAAGTACAAGACCGCGATCTCCGGTCTGCAGGACGTCGCCCATGAAGTCAACGACATCTCCTTCGTTGGGGTGGTGCACCCCGAGCACGGCCCGGGTTTCGATCTCTGGGTCGGCGGCGGGCTGTCCACCAATCCGAAGATCGCGCAGCGACTGGGCGCCTGGGTGCCCCGCGACGAGGTGCCCGAGGTCTGGGCCGCGGTGACGACGCTGTTCCGGGACTACGGCTACCGGCGGTTGCGGCACCGCGCCCGGATCAAGTTCCTCATCGCCGACTGGGGCGCGGAGCGCTTCCGCGAAATGCTGGAGTCGCAGTACCTGCACCGTAGGCTGCTCGACGGCCCCGCCCCGCAACCGCCGCCTGCGCCGATCGACCACGTCGGCGTGCACCGCCAACGCGACGGCAAGTGCTACATCGGTCTCGCTCCGATAGCCGGTCGCGTCTCGGGCACCACACTGGTCGATGTGGCCAAGGCCGCCGAGCGGGCCGGGTCCGCCCGGGTCCGGCTGACTCCCTATCAGAAGCTCGTCGTTCTCGACGTCACCGAGTCTGAAGTAGACGGTCTGGTCACTGAGCTGGACAGGCTGGGATTGCGGGCCGACGCCAGCCCGTGGCGGCGCTCGGTGATGGCCTGCACCGGCATCGAGTTCTGCAAGCTGGCCATCGTCGAGACTAAGAACCGGGCGGTGACGCTGGTGGCCGAGCTGGAGGAGCGACTTGCCGATCTCCAGTCCACCTTGGACTCTCCAGTCTCGGTGCACCTTAACGGCTGCCCGAACTCGTGTGCCCGGATCCAGGTCGCCGACATCGGGCTCAAGGGGCAGCTGGTCACCGACGCCGAGGGCAACCAGGTCGAGGGCTTCCAGGTGCACCTGGGCGGTGGACTGGGGTTGGACAGCGGGTTCGGCCGCAAGCTGCGCGGGCACAAGGTGACTTCTGCCGAGCTGGCCGGCTACGTCGAGCGGGTGGTCCGCGGCTATGCCGAGCAGCGTGCACCGGGTGAGCGGTTCGCACAGTGGGTAGCCCGCGCCGATGAGGGCGCATTGAGATGACCGAGGCAAGGGCGGTTCCGTTCTACTGCCCGTACTGTGGCGAGGAGGACCTGCGGCCCTCGGAAGAGCCGCCGACGGCGTGGCGTTGCGCGGACTGCCAGCGGGTGTTCGTCGTCCGCTTGGTGGGACTGGCGGCCCCAATTCCGGAGGTAGCGCAGTGACAGTCACCGTCGACCTGGAACAGCTTGCGCGGGGGGCTTGCCGCGAGCTGGAGGCCGCGCCCGCTGCGGAGATCCTGCGCTGGGCGGTGCAGACCTTCGGCGCTCGGTTCGCGGTGGCATCATCGATGCAGGACGCGGTACTCGTGCACCTGGTGTCGCAGGTCGCGGCGGGCGTCGATGTGCTGTTCCTGGACACCGGTTACCACTTCGCCGAGACGTTGAGCACCCGAGACGCCGTCGCCGCCGCCTACGACGTGAACTTGATCACCCTGACGCCCCGGCAGACCGTCGCCGAGCAGGACGCCACCCAAGGGCCACAGCTGCACGACCGCGACCCAGACCGGTGCTGCCGGATGCGCAAAGTGCAACCACTGGATCGCGCGCTGGCGCACTACGACGCCTGGGCTACCGGGCTGCGCCGGGTCGAGGCGCCGAGTAGGCGCGACACGCCGGTCGTGTCCTACGACGCCGATCGGGGCAAGGTGAAGATCGCTCCGATCGTGACCTGGAGCGACGCTGACGTCGCGGATTACATCGTCGAGCACGGCATCCTGGTGAATCCGCTACTGAGCGCCGGTTATCCGTCGATCGGCTGCATCCCGTGCACCCGAGCAGTGGCAGCCGGGCAGGACCCCCGGACCGGACGCTGGGCCGGCTTGACCAAGACCGAATGCGGGATCCACCGATGAGCCGGGGCGCCACCGTCTGGTTGACCGGCCTGTCCGGGGCGGGCAAGACCACGATCGCCGTCGCCGTCGCCGAGCAGTTGCGCGCCGCCGGCCGGGACGTCGAGGTGCTTGACGGCGACGAGCTCCGCCGTGGCCTGTCCGCCGGGTTGGGCTTCTCCCGGGACGACCGGAACACCCACGTCCGGCGCGTCGGGTTCGTGACCGAACTGCTCGCTCGGCACGGTGTCGTCGCCCTGGTTCCGGTCATCGCCCCGTACGCCGACACCCGCGACGAGGTGCGGGCTCACCACGACGCGCACGGCACCGGCTATCTCGAAGTTCACGTGGCCACCCCGTTGGCCGAGTGCATCCGCCGCGACGTCAAAGGTCTTTACGCCCGGGCAGCGGCCGGTGAACTGACCGAGATGACCGGCGTGGACGACCCGTACGAGGAGCCCGACAAACCCGATCTGCGATTGAACACCACCGGCACGGACATCGCCGCCGCCGTGCGACGCGTGATGGACCTACTCACCGAGAGGGGCGTGACGTGACGGCCATCCTGACACGTATTCAACAGGCTCAGCGGGGTAACCGGCACCCGAATAACCCCGCTGAGCCCGCTGCATACAGCACGTCTGCGGATCATCTCGCGGCGCTGGAGTCTGAGGCGGTGCACATCATCCGGGAAGTGGTCGCCGAGTTTGATCGGCCGGTGTTGTTGTTTTCTGGGGGCAAGGACTCCGCGGTGCTGCTGCACCTGGCGCTGCGGGCGTTGCACCCCGCGCCGCTGCCGTTCCCGCTGCTGCACGTCGACACCGGGCACAACTTTCCCGAGGTGATCGCCTTCCGGGACCGTCTGGTCGCAGATCTGGGGTTGCGGCTGCACGTGGCGGCGGTGCAGGACTGGATCGACGACGGGCGGCTGACCGAGCGCCCCGACGGCACCCGCAATCCACTGCAGACCGTCCCGCTGCTGGACACTATCAACGAGCACCGCTTCGACGCCGTCTTCGGCGGCGCGCGCCGCGACGAGGACCGGGCGCGGGCCAAGGAACGCATCGTCAGCCTGCGCGACGCCTTCGGTGGCTGGGATCCGCGTCGACAACGTCCCGAGCTGTGGAGTCTTTACAACGGCCGGCACACCGCCGGCGAGCACGTCCGGGTCTTCCCGCTGTCCAATTGGACGGAATTGGACATCTGGCATTACATCGCGCGGCGCGACGTGTCGATCCCGGACATCTACTACGCCCACCAGCGGAAGGTGTTCGCCCGCGACGGGATGTGGCTGACCGCCGGTGAGTGGGGCGGTCCGCGCAATAGCGAGCGGATCGTCACGAAGTCGGTGCGCTATCGCACCGTGGGCGACGCCTCCTGCACCGGCGCGGTGGAGTCCGACGCGGCGACCATCGACGAGGTCCTCACCGAGGTGGCCACCAGCCGGATCACCGAGCGCGGCGCCACCCGGGCCGACGACCGGCTGTCAGAGGCCGCCATGGAAGACCGCAAACGCGACGGCTACTTCTGATGCCACCACCGATGAGCCTGCTGCGGCTGACCACCGCCGGCTCCGTCGACGACGGCAAGTCCACCCTGGTCGGGCGGTTGCTGCAGGATACCCAGTCAATCCTGGTCGACCAGCTGGCTGCGGTGGACCGGGCTACCCGGGCTCGTGGTGGCGTGGAGCTTGATCTTGCTTTGCTCACCGATGGGCTGCGGGCCGAGCGCGAACAGGGCATCACCATCGACGTCGCCTACCGCTACTTCGCCACGCCGACGCGCAAGTTCGTGCTGGCCGACTGCCCCGGGCATGTGCAGTACACCCGGAACACCGTCACGGGGGCCTCGACCGCCGAGCTCGCCGTGGTCCTAGTCGACGCGCGCAACGGCCTGGTCGAGCAGACCCGCCGTCACCTCGCCGTCATGGCGTTCCTGCGGGTGCCGCACGTGGTGCTGGCGGTGAACAAGATGGACCTGGTGGACTTCGACGAGCCGACTTTTCGCCGTATCGAGTCGCAGTTCGCGGTGGTGGCTCGTTCGCTGGAGGTGCCGTACGTGGTGTCGGTGCCCATGTCTGCGCTGCACGGTGACAACGTCGCGGTGCGCAGCGCACACACCCCGTGGTATCGGGGCCCGACGCTGCTGGAACACCTGGAGACAGTGCCCACCGGGCGCGAGGCGGTGGCCGAGCCGATGCGCTTTCCGGTGCAGCTGGTGCTGCGCCCCCGCACCGCCGAGCATCCCGACTACCGGGGCCTCGCCGGCCAAGTCGCCTCGGGGGTACTCGAGGTCGGCGATGACGTCATCGCGCTGCCCTCAGGGGGATCTTCCACCGTCACCGGCATCGACACCCCCGACGGTCCGGTTCTGCGGGCCACCGCCGGGCAGTCCGTCACCGTGCTGCTGGCCGACGAAATCGACGTCGGGCGGGGCGAGGTGTTGGCCCGTCTGGAGCAGCAACCGCGGGTGGTCACCGAGCTTGCTGCGGACCTGTGCTGGTTGGCCGACCGGCCGTTGCGGCCCGGGGCGCGGGTATTGATCAAACACGGCACTCGCACCGTCCGGGCGATCGTCACCGAACTGACCGGGCGGCTAGATCTGCACACCCTGCGCCACACCGAGCCACCGGCCGTACTGGCCCTCAACGAAATCGGCGGAGCGCGGATCCGGCTGGCCGAGCCGCTGGCGGTGGACTCCTACGCCACCGACCGGCACACCGGTGGCTTCCTGGTCATCGATGCCGCTGACGGCAACACGCTGGCTGCCGGCCTGGTCGGAATTGACGTTGGGCGAGACGCCGCGTGAGCCCGACTTTGGTGGCGGTGGCGCACGGCAGCCGCGACCCGCGGTCGGCCGCCACGATCTCTTCCCTAGTGAAGGGGGTCCAGTGGCTACGGCCCGACCTCGACGTTCGACTCGCGTTCCTAGACTTCTGCGCACCAAGGCTGGAGACCGTGCTCGCCACGGTGTCCCGGGCGGTGGTGGTCCCGCTGCTGCTGGGCCGTGCCTTCCACGCTGACGTGGATCTACCCGGTGCGGTGGCGCGCGCCGTGGCCGCTCAGCCCGAGTTGGCCGTCACGGTTGCCGATGTGCTCGGTCCCGACCCGCGGCTGGAAGCCGCCGTGCTGCGCCGGCTAGCCGAGATCGGGGTGTTGCCTGGTGACGCGAGGTTCGGCGTCGTACTCGCTGCCGCAGGTTCCCAGGAGGCCGGCTCCAACGCAGCTGTCGCTGCCGTGGCGCAGCGGCTCACGCAGCACACCCGGTGGCAGGTGGTCCCCGCCTTCGCCTGCGCCGCCCAGCCGACCGTGCCCGATGCCATCGCAAGCATGCGAGCGTCCGGCGCTCAGCGCATCGCCGTCGCCTCCTGGTTCCTCGCTCCCGGGCTGCTCCCGGACAAAGTCATCCGGCTCTCCCTTTCCACCTATCGGCGAGTCCTTCTCGCCGCCCCACTGGGCGTGGGCTATGGGATTGCGCAACTCATCGCGGATCGCTATGACGTGGCCACCGGCCCCGGACCGCTCAGCCTGGCACCCGATGTATCCGCCTCTTGGTTGCACTGGATGTCACCGCAGCGCACCGTAGCGCGATCAGTCGTCGGACGGCCTCGCGTCGAAACGGTGTTGGGTGCCCCTGCCGAAGGTCACCGCTAGCGGCTCACCGGATTCGGCATCGGGTGATCCGCTGTGGGCGTCTACCGTCAGGCGCATGACCGCCGAGCTGGTGCACCTGGCCGTGCAGTCCGGGATTGCCACCATCACGCTGGACTCCCCCGCTAACCGCAACGCCCTATCCGCACCGTTGCGCGCCCAGCTATCGGCCGCGCTCGATCGCAGCGCCGGCGACGGCTCAGTGCGGGTGGTGGTGCTTGATCACACCGGGCCGGTGTTCTGCGCCGGGATGGATCTCACCGAGCCGCTCGACGCGGTGAGGGAACTCCCCGGCATCCTGGACCGAATCTGGACGCACCCGAAACCAGTCGTCGCCAGGCTCGCCGGGCACGCCCGCGCCGGCGGGATCGGTCTGGTAGCGGCGGCCGATGTCGCCGTTGCCGCGCAGGGGGCCACGTTCGCGTTCACCGAAGTGCGCCTCGGTGTGGTGCCCGCGGTGATCTCGGT
>JBHEMR010000110.1:0-24399 GCA_046262495.1 Pseudonocardiaceae bacterium
CCCTGAGTTGACTGCTTCCGACCGTTGCGACCGGTGCAGCGCCGCCGCCCGCGTCCGAGCAGTGCTGCCCTCAGGTGGAGAACTGCTGTTCTGCAACCACCACGCCCGCGAGCACTCGTCGAAGTTGAAGGAGATCGCGGCGGACATCCAGGCCAGCGACGCCTAGCCGAGCGGGATAGCTCTGTTGCTATGAGCGCTCCAGATCTCGCTACGCAGAGCTGCAAAGACTGCGCCCCCGGCTCTGTACGACTCGACGAAGCCCAGGCGGCCGAGCTGCACCGGCAGATCGATGCCGCCTGGGAGCGCGACGCTGATCGAGTGATCCGCCGTGTCTTTACGTTCTCGAACTTTCGAGAGCCATTCGCCCTGGCTACCCAGATCGCCCTGCTAGCAGAGTCTCAGGGCCATCACCCCGACCTGGAGGTGAGCTGGGGCAAGCTGGCGGTGACGTTCACAACGCACCACGCCGGTGGTCTGACCGAAAGCGACTTCGTCATGGCCGCCAAGATTGACGGTTTCGCTCCGTGATAGCTGCTGGTGGATCGCTGTGCAGCTATCGGGAGCGCAGATAGGCGATTCGTTTTTCGAGATCCTCGACGGTGGCCATCGCGGAGGGAGGGCCACCGCACGCAGTGCGGACCTCTTGATGGATCGAGCCATGTGGCCGGTCGGTGCGATGGTGGGCCATCGCGACGAGGGTGTTCAGTTCCCGACGCAGTGCGGTGAGTCGTTGGCGCACTGTGGGCGGCGGGGCGTTCGCCGACGGCCCAGCCAAGCGCGCGACGGAGCGTTCCGTCGTGCGGCCCAGCTGCTGTTGCTGGCGCTGTCGCAGCAGCGCCCGCATCTGATCGGGTTCCAGCAGTCCGGGTAAGCCGAGGTAGTCCTGTTCGTCCTCGGTGGTAGCGAAGGCGGCCGTACCGAAGGACGCCCCGTCGTAGATCACCTGATCCAGCTCGGCGTCGGCGCCCAACGCGGTGAACGCCCGCTCTTGCTCGCCAGGTTCGTCGCGCTGCGCGTTGGCCTGCGCGAGCGCGGCGTCGTCCCAGCCCTCCTCGGCCCGGTGTGGCGCACCGAGCACGTGATCGCGCTGTTTCTCCAGTTCACTGGCCAGCCCTAACAACACCGGCACGCTGGGCAGGAACACCGTCGCGGTCTCGTCGGGTCGCCTGCACCTGACGAACCGGCCCACCGCCTGGGCGAAATACAGCGGGGTGGCTGCCGACGTCGCGTAGACGCCGACGGCGAGTCGAGGCACATCAACGCCTTCGGACACCATCCGGACCGCGACCAGCCAGCGCTCGTCGGAGTCGGCGAACGCTGCGATCCGGCCGGTGGCCGATGGGTCGTCAGACAGCACCAACACCGGCTCCCGACCAGTAATCGTTGCCAGAATCCCGGCGTAGGCCCGCGCGGTGGTGTGGTCGGTGGCTATCACCAGCCCGGCCGCATCGGGCAGCGCGCCGGCACGTAGCTGAGTAAGCCGGGTGTGCGCGGCGCTGAGCACCGCCGGCATCCACTCTCCCGCTGGATCCAACGCGGTGCGCCAAGCCCGGGCGGTGTGCTCGGCGGTGAGCGGCTCACCGAGCCGCGCCGAGTACTCCTCCCCCGCGCTGGTCCGCCAGCGGGCCTCCCCGGAGTAGGCGAGGAACATCACCGGCCGCACCACCCCGTCGGCCAGCGCCTCGGCGTACCCGTAGAAGTGATCGGCGGCGGAGCGCAGCGCGCCGGCGCCATCGGGTTCATAGTTGACGAACGGGATCGGAGTGTCGTCGCTGCGGAAGGGGGTCCCAGTCAAGGCAAGCCGGCGTGCCGCTGGCGTGAAGGCCTCTCGCACCCCCTCACCCCAGCTCCTAGCATCTCCACCGTGATGAATCTCATCGAGCACCACCAGGGTGCGGCGTCCCTCGGTGCGCACCCGATGAAGGCTCGGGTGTGTCGCGACCTGAGCATAGGTGACTGCAACACCCTGATAGTCGCGAGAGGTGGCGCCTACCGAGTTACGGAACTCGGGATCCAACGCCAGTCCCACCTCAGCGGCCGCTGCCGCCCACTGATGCTTGAGGTGCTCGGTCGGAGTGACCACGGTCACCGCGTGCACCGTCCGGTCCGCCAGCAGCTCCAGTGCCACTCGTAAGGCGAAGGTCGTCTTGCCGGCACCCGGCGTGGCAACCGCGAGGAAGTCCTGTGGCGCAGTGGCCAGGTACCGGGCCAGCGCTCTGCGCTGCCAGACGCGCAACGGTCGGTGCGAAGATTCGGTAAGGGCGGGGGTGTCGGTGGGGCGGGACACGGCGGGCGGGGCACTCCCTTCGGTCGGGCGGGGCTGCCGCACGCTACCTGCTTCGGCGGGTCATGCTGTGCGCACTCCGGCGAATGGACCATCCTGGGAGGCGACATGGATACTCCCGTGGAGTCCACCGCCCGGCGCGCCCCGCTGCGCCTGATTTCCCGGACCGCTACCAAGGCCTGGAACGACAGCTTCATTTCGCTGTCCGCCCAGGCGGCGTTCTGGATGACGCTGTCGCTGCCGCCTCTGCTGCTGGGAATGCTGGGCAGCCTCGGCTTCGTCGCCAGCTGGTTCGGCCCGGCTACGGTCGAGGCTGCGCAGCGGGAAATCGTGCGGTGGGCCACCACGGTGTTCAGCGCCGATGTGGTCAACGAGATCATCCGTCCGACGGTGTCCGACATCCTCACCCAGGGGCACAGTTCGATCGTGTCAGTCGGGTTCGTCATCTCCCTGTGGGCCGGTTCCTCGGCGCTGGCATCCCTGGTGGACTCGATCACCGCCGCTTATCAACAGCACACCGTCCGCCACCCGGTGTGGCAGCGAATCTTTGCCCTGCTGCTCTACGCGGTAACACTGATCGGATCGGTGTTCGTACTCCCGCTGACTGCGCTGGGCCCGGACCTGATATCCGATCTGTTCCCGGCGGGAGTGCGACCCACGGTGGCCCTACTGGTCCACATCTTCTACTACCCCGGGCTCGGCGTGTTGCTGATGGTTGCACTGGCCACGCTCTACAAGGTGGTGCTACCCAACAAGCTGCCGTGGCACCGTGGGCTGCCGGGCGCCCTGTTGGCGATGGCGGTATTCCTGGTCACCAGCACCGGGCTCCGGTTATACATCGCGTGGGTATCTGGCACCGGGTACACCTACGGGGCGCTCGCCACTCCCATCGCATACCTGCTGTTCTCGTTCTTCATCGCGATGGCGATCCTGCTCGGTGCGGAGTTCAACAGCGCTATCGAGGAGATCTGGCCGGCCCATCCGACCCGACGCCAGCGGCGGCGCGAGCGGCGGCAGGCGATGGCTCGCGTCGCGGCACGCGCCCAGCCTGACAGCGATCGACCCGACAGCGACGTCGCTGGCAGCGACCGGGCGAACCGCTTGACTCAGGCACGCGAATCCTCCTGAGCGGCTTGTGCACATCCGCATGGTGCAAGCCATCCGCACCCGAGGGATTCAGCGGGCGGTCGCTCAGCCGCTGAGTGATCCTGAGTGGTACCGCGCCAAAGCGCCCTTCCCGCCGAGACCCACTTCCGCGACTCGGGCCAACAGCGCCTCCCGCGCCGGCAGGGAGACGCCGTCCAGCGCGTCCTGATCGAGCTCTACCCGGAATCCTGCGCGACCCAGCAGCCGGACCCGCAGGTCGCGGACCGCAACGCGGTGCTCCGCAAGGTATTGGCGGCCAGCCAGCTCAGCCCGCTCGACCAACGCCAGCCGCTCGACGGTCACTGGGACCCCAACTGCGATCCGGGAGGCCAAGCACGGCGTGCTCGGCTTGTCGCGCACCGACAGGTTCCAGTTCGTCGCCAGCAAGCGCACGGTTTCCTTGGTAGCGCCCACCTCGGCGAGCGGCTCGCACACCCCGAGCTCTGCAGCCGCCCGCAAGCCCGGGCGGTGCGAGGCACGGCGGTCATCAAGGTGCGTGCCGGTAGCGACGTGGGCGAAACCCCGGCGCTGCGCGACACTGCACACCGCGGCGAGCACGGTTCGCTTGCAGAAGTAGCAGCGATCGCCGGCATTGGCCCGGTAACTCGGATTGGTGTGCTCGTCGGTAGCCAGCACCAGCAACTGCGCTCCGATCTGCCCGGCGACGCGCCGGGCGGCCGCCAGCTCGGCGCGCGCCAGGCTGGGCGAGTCCGCAATGGCGGCCACCACAGCATCGGCGCCGAGCGCCTGAACGGCCGCAGCCAGCACCACCGCGGAGTCGACCCCGCCCGAAAAGGCCACCACCAGCCCGTCCAGGCGTCCCAACCGGTCGAGCAGCGCCGCTGCGGCGGAGGCAGTGACGACGGAATCCGCAGTGTGCATGGTCAACGATCCTCGCATGCCCGAAGCGGCACCGGATTGCGTGAGATAGTCGGCACCGTGGTCGACTCAGCACCGCATCCATCGCGAGACGTCAGCGGTATCGCCCGGCTGGATCCGGATCGCAGGCGACGCACCGCCGTGCCCGAAGTCATCTTCGCCGAGGGCAAGACCGAGGAGCAGACGCTGCGTCTGCTCGCCGCGCAGCGTGACCGCGAACCCGGGTTCCCCGCGCTGGCCACCCGGTGTCCCGACGGTGTGCTGCGCCGGGCGCCGAGCTGGTTTGAGACCGAGCCGGTCGTGACTGACCCGATCGGGCGCACCGTGATCGTCGGTGCGCTGCCGCGAGCCCGCGGGTTCGTCGCCGTGCTCACCGGAGGTACCTCGGACCTGCCGGTCGCGCGCGAGGCGACCGCCACCTTGCAGGCGCTCGGCGCCGGACACCGGTTGATCGCCGATGTCGGGATCGCCGGGCTGCACCGGCTGCTCGCGCACCTCGACGAGCTGTCCGTGGCCGACTGCGTGATCGCCATCGCCGGAATGGAGGGCACCCTGCCTGGGGTGGTAACCGGGCTGATCCGAGCACCCGTGGTCGGGGTACCCACCAGTGTGGGCTACGGAGTCAGCGCGGGCGGACACGTCGCCGCGGCGACCATGCTCGCCTGCTGCGCGCCGGGGTTGTCAGTGGTCAACATCGACAACGGATTCGGCGCGGCGGCGCACGCAGTCAAGATCGTCGCGAGGGTGCACGGTGGCTGAGCCCAGGGCGGCGTATTTAGACTGCACCGCCGGCGTGGCCGGTGACATGCTGCTCGGCGCGCTGCTCGACGCCGGCGCTGACCTTGCTGCGGTACGTGCCGCGGTGACCTCGCTCGGCGTGTCCGATCTGGATGTCACAGTCGCGCAGACCCGGCGCTGCGGACTGCGCTGCGCGCGCAGTGTGGTCGTCACTCCGGCCACCGAACAGCCCACCCGGGGATTGGCCGAGGTGCTCGCCGCCATCGAGGAAGCCCCGCTGGGCGCAGCAGCCGCCCGGGTGGCCGCTGACACGTTCAGGCTCCTCGCGGATGCCGAGGCCGCAGTGCACGGCATCCCCGCCGAGTTGGTGCATTTCCATGAGGTGGGGGCCGCCGACGCTCTCGCCGATGTGGTCGGCACCGCTGTCGCGGCCGATCAGCTCGGCTTGCTCACCAACGGTGCGCTCGTGACGTGCTCGGCGCTGGCGGCCGGCAGCGGGACGGCGCGCAGCGCGCACGGCCCGATCCCGATCCCCGCACCCGCGGTCCTGCAGATCGCGGCTGACCGTGGGCTGTCGCTGACCGGTGGGGACCTCGCCGGGGAGCGCACCACGCCCACCGGGGCGGCCCTGGTCGCGACCCTGGCCACGCCCGGGCCCTTGCCACCAATGACGGTTGACGCGGTGGGCAGCGGCGCCGGACGGCTGGACACCCCGGAGCGACCCAACATCACCCGGCTGGTGATCGGTAGCCGCACCGAAGCTGGGCCAGCGCCTAGCCCCGCGGAGCCCGTCACCGTGGTCGAGACCACCGTCGACGATCTGGACCCCGAGCTGTGGCCGGGGGTCCTTCTCGCGGTCCGGGCGGCCGGTGCGTGGGACTGCTGGACCACCGCCACCGTCGGCCGACACGGCAGGCCTGGGCAGGTGCTTACCGCGCTGTGCACCGAGCAGATCCGCCCGGCGGTGGTGGATGCGGTGTTCCGGCACAGCACCACGCTGGGCGTACGGTGGGCTGCCTGGCAGCGCACCACGCTGCCGCGGATCACCGTCCCGGTGCCGGTGGGGCCGCCCGGGGCCGAGCAGGAGATCAACGTCAAGGTTGCCACCGGACCGGGAGGGCAGCAGACTGCCAAGCCAGAACTCGCTGACGCCGAGCGGGTCGCGCAGGTACTCGGTTGGCCGGTGCGCCGGGTGTGTGAGGCCGCTCTGTCGGCCTACCACCGCGACCATCAAGCCGGCGCGGTAGCGCCATGACTGCTGCTGAGCTCGCCGGATCTCACGTGCTGCTCACCGGCGCGACGGGGTTCTTGGGACAGGCGACCTTGGAGCGGCTGCTGTCGAGCTACCCGGACACCCATGTCTCGGTACTGATCCGGCCCCGGGGTGAGCGCGGCGCGGCCGACCGGCTCAGCGCGTTGCTCCGCAAAAACGTGTTCCGCCCGTTGAGTGAGCGCCTCGGCGCGGAGCAATTGGCCCGGCTGATGCGTGAGCGGGTCACGGTCATTGAGGGCGGCCTCGGCTCGGTTACCCTGCCCGCCGACCTCGACGTCGTGATCCACGGTGCCTCCACTGTGTCCTTCGACCCTCCAGTTGACGAATCCTTCCGCACCAACGTCGCGGGTGTGGCGACCCTCTATGAAGCACTCACCGGCTCACCGCATGTCGTGCACATCTCCACCGCCTACGTCGCGGGCACCCGCAAGGGCGTCGTCGCTGAAGCAGCACTGGACCACGAGGTGGACTGGCGGCTCGAGCTGGAGATGGCGCTAGCCGCCCGAACCGATGTGGAGCGCGAGTCCCGACGACCGGAGGTTCTCCGCCGCGCGCTGGCTCAAGCAGGCGACCAGCACGCCAAAGCCGGCCCGCAGTTCACCGCCGCCGAGGCCGAGCGGCTGCGCACCGAGTGGGTCAACCGCCGGCTGGTGGACTACGGCCGCACCCGGGCCCGGAGCTTGGGCTGGCCGGACGTCTACACGCTGACCAAAGCCCTGGGTGAGCGGGTCGCCGAAGCGCTGTGGGCACAGACGGGCCGGCCGCTATCGGTGGTCCGTCCCGCTATCGTGGAAAGTGCGCTGCGGCACCCTTACCCGGGCTGGATCGACGGCTTCAAGATGGCCGATCCGCTGATCATCTCCTTCGGCAGAGGGCTGCTGCGCGAATTCCCTGGTCTGCCCGACTCCGTGCTCGACGTTATCCCCGTCGATCTGGTGATCAACGCGATCCTCGCGACCGCCGCTCGACCTCCCGCCAACGGGCCGGCCTACTTACACGTCAGCTCCGGGGCCAGTAACCCGTTGACCTTCCAGAACATGTACGGGCTGTGCCGGGAGTACTTCGACAACCACCCCCTTCCCGACGGTGATCACGGCCATATCGCTCCACCCACCTGGCAGTTTCCCGGCAGCCAGCAGGTGGAGCTGAGGCTGCGCGCCGGGGAACGGGCCGCGGCGCTAGCGGAACGGGCCCTGTTGGCGCTGCCACCGTCGAAACGCTCCCAAGATTGGCTGACCAGTCTCGGCCGCCAGCAGCAGGAACTAGTGCAGCTACGCGAATACGCCGACCTCTATGGCGTCTACGCCCGCGCCGAGGTGATCTACGACGACAGCCGGCTGCGGGAGCTGCACACGGCGTTGCCAGCGAAGCGGGCCATCGAACACGGCTTCGACCCCACCATGATCGACTGGCGGGCGTACCTGCAGGACGTGCACTGCCCGTCGATCACGGCCACGGTCCGGCGAGCCGGGCAGCGGCGGGGACGCTCCACCGCCGACCGCCGCGGCCCGCTGCTGCAGTCGAAATCTCAGTCGAAAGTCCCGTCGATATCGTCGCGGTCGCTGCCCGAGCGAGCCGACGTCGCCGCGGTGTTCGATCTGGAGGGCACCATCGTGAACTCCAACGTCGTCGAGTCCTACCTGTGGGCCCGGTTGGCGACGATGCCCCGCTCCGGCTGGCTACGCGAGCTGGCCGATCTGGCCTGGTGCGCCCCCCGGTACCTCGCCGCGGAGCGCCACGACCGCGGCGAGCTGCTGCGCGCCTTCCTGCGCCGCTACGCCGGCGCGCGGGCCAACGAGCTGCGTGCGCTGGTCACCGACGTTCTCGGCGACGCGCTGCTGCACCGGGCGATGCCCGAAGCTACTCGCCAGATCCGCCGGCACCGCGCGGCCGGACACCGAACCGTCCTGATCACCGGCGCCGTCGACCTGCACCTAGAGCCGCTATCAGTGCTTTTCGACGAGGTGGTGGCCAGCCGGATGCACGCCAAGGACGGCGTACTCACCGGCTTCCTCGAAACCCCTCCGCTGGTCGACGAGGCGCGCGCGGCCTGGCTGCGGCACTATGCCCAGGCGAACGGTCTGCACCTGGACCGGTCCTACGCCTACGCCGACAGCTACTCCGACCGCCCGTTGCTTGAGACCGTCGGGCACCCGCAAGTGGTCAACCCGGACTCCCAGCTGTTCCGGCACGCTCGACGGCGCCGCTGGGTCGTGCACCGCTGGGGCGCCCACACCGGTGGGCTACTCGAGGTGCTGCTCGACGTCACCCGAGCCGACGCCAGAGGAGCGCCGCGGTGAGTCTCGCGCTGCAGTATCACCGCTCCGCCGGGCGCTACTTCGCCGCCCGCGCGGTCAGTGGCAGCCGCGCGGGCGGGCGGCTAGCAGGTGTGCTGGTCAGCACCGTCGCGCCACTACGGCTGGTTGAGCTGACCGACCCGGTCCCGGCCGATGAGTCCTGGAGCCGAATCGAACCGGTGCTGTCCGGGATCTGCGGGTCGGATCTCGGTCTGCTCACCGGCCGGTCGTCGCCCTACCTCGGGCCATTGACCTCGATGCCCTTCGTCCCCGGCCATGAGGTGTTGGGGCGCACCCTGGACGAGCTGCCCGGGCTACCTCGGGGCAGCCGGGTAGTGATCGACCCGGTGCTGCGGTGCACGGCGCGCGGCGTGGCGTCCTGCCGGGCTTGCCTCGCCGGGCATACCAGTCGTTGCGACCACATCACCACCGGGCGCCTGGCCGCTGGGCTACAGACCGGCTTTTGCGCCGACACCGGAGGTGGCTGGAGCCGCCGGATGATCGCCCATGCCAGCCAACTGCACGCGGTGCCGGATCCGCTGCCCGACGAGATCGCCGTCTTGGTGGAGCCGTTGGCCTGCGCGGTACACGCGGTGCGTCGGGTACCGGTCAGTCCCGGCGCATCGGTGCTGGTGGTCGGTGCGGGCACGGTGGGTCTGCTTACCCTGCTCGCGCTGCGCAAGTGCACCGCGGCCGGCGAAATTCACGTGATTGCCAAGCACCGCCATCAAGCAGACCGGGCCCGCGAGCTGGGAGCCACCCAGGTCATCGGTGTCGACAGCACCGCACGGACGTTGCGCCGCAGCACCGGCGCGCTGCTGGTCGAGCCCGAACTAGGCGACGGCTACCTGCTCGGCGGAATGGACGTGGCCTTCGAGTGCACTGGGGGTAGCTCAGGTTTGAACACTGCGCTGCGGTCGCTGCGGGCCGGGGGCACGGTGGTGGCATCCGGAATGCCCGCGGCTGGGGTGGATCTGACCCCACTGTGGTACCGGGAGCTGCACCTCGTCGGGGCGTACGCCTCGGCGACAGGGGAAGAGCCGAGTGAGGGTGATTTCCCAACGGCCATCGCTTTGGCGGCATCAGCGGCGCTGGACGGTTACGTTGACACGAAGTATCCGCTGGAACAATGGCGCGACGCGCTTGATCACGCGGCTGCGGCTGGCCGGCTAGGCACCATCAAGGTCGTCTTCGCCCCCGGCCGAGAATAAGAGGCAGTCAGCGTTAAGAGTCAGTGGTAAGCGTAGCGCTGGTGGACAGGAGCAGGTGAGAGTGTGGGCAGACCAGGTTTCGTGCTCGACGTCGACGAGCGGACTCCGCCGCTGCTGATGCACGAGGGCGAGGGGTTCCGGCTGGAGCGCCTGCCACTGGGCAGCCGGGTGATCTACTCGCCGGAGTCGCTGTCGGGCATCGTCGACCTCGAGGGCGCGATCCACCACGCCCTGCATAATCCACACGGCAGCGACCCGCTGCCACAATTGCTCCGGCGCGGGATGCGGCTGACAATCGTCTTCGACGATCTGTCCCTGCCCCTGCCGCAGATGCGCACTCCGGACGTCCGGCAGCGGGTGATCGAGCAAGTTCTTGAGCTGGCCGCCGCCGCCGGGGTGGACGACGTTGAACTCATCGCCGCGAACTCCCTGCACCGTCGGATGACCCCGGCGGAACTCAAGCGCACCGTCGGCGAGCGGATCTTTCGCGCCTTTTATCCGGATCATCTGCGCAACCACGACGCCGAGGACCCGGACGACCTCGCGCACTTGGGCACCACCCCGCACGGCGAGGACGTGGAGATCAACCGCCGAGCCGCCGAAAGCGATCTGATCGTCTACGTCAACATCACACTCACCGCGATGAACGGCGGCGCGAAGTCGGTGGCGGTGGGATTGGCCAGCTATGCCAGCCTGCGCCACCACCACAATGTCCATACACTGCGGCATTCGCGCTCGTTTAACGATCCTCCTCATTCGGCGATGCATCAGTCCTACGACCGGATGGCCGACGTCATCGGCGGGCAGGTCCCGGTGTTCACCATCGAGACAACGCTGAACAATGAACCGTTCCCCACGGCGCTGCGTTTCCTCACCCGTCGTGAGTGGGAGTGGAACCTCACCGACCAAGCCAGTTACCTAGCGGTCAAGCGAAGCAACGACCTTGCCACCAGCAAGCTGCGGCGACGGATTTGGCAGGCCACCGAGGCGCCGTACGGCATCACCGGGGTGCACGCCGGGGCGCCGAGCCAGGTGCACCCGCACACCCTGGCCGCGGTGCACCGCCAGCAGCTCACCGAGGTGCAAGGGCAGGCCGACGTGGCAATTTTCGGTTTGCCCTACATCTGCCCGTACAACGTGAACTCGATCATGAACCCGATTCTGGTGATGTCACTGGGACTCGGTTACTTTTTCAACCTCTACCGAGGCAAGCCGATCGTGCGCCAAGGTGGAGTGGCGATCTTCTACCACCCGATGCCGCACGAGTTCCATCCAGTGCACCACCCCAGTTACATCGATTTCTACGAATTGCTCGCCGAGACCACCGATCCGGTGATGCTGGAAACCAAATACGAGAAGCAGTTCGCTACCGATCCGTGGTACACCCATTTGTACCGAACCAGTTACGCCTACCACGGCGTACACCCGTTCTACATGTGGTATTGGGGAGCGCATGCCATGCAGCATCTGGCCGACGTGATCTTTGTCGGAGGCAATCGGTCGACCACCGCGCGGCTGGGATTCCGGGCCGCGTCCAGTTTGGCTGATGCGCTCGAGCTGGCTCGAGACACCGTCGGCGCCAATCCAGAGATCAGCTACCTGCACGCCCCGCCCATGGTGCTGGCAGACGTGCGATGAGTGGCCTACGCGACGATCTGCGGCTGCTGCGCCACGGCCGGGACTGGCGGGGCAGGTCGCGAGTACCCCGGTCGGCGCAGCGCTGGGAACAGCCCGATAATGGTGACGACTTCCCTACCGCGTGGGCCCGGACTGCCGCGGCCGGGGCGCTGCGCAGCGCCCTGCAGCAGGCGCTGCTCAAGCCGGTGATCTGGAGCCAGACCCGGCCGGTGGTGCACGGCCGCGAGTATCTCGACAGCGTCCGTGGCCCGGCCGTCTTCGTCGCCAACCACTCCAGCCACCTGGATACCCCGTTGATTTTGGGCGCGCTGCCACCGCGGATCACCAAGAAGCTCGCCGTCGGGGCCGCCGCTGACTACTTCTTCGACTCTCGGACCGTCGCCGCGGCCACCACGTTACTGTTCAACGCCTTTCCTGTGGAGCGACGCGCGCGACGGGGCCGCAGCCTGGCCGCCGGGTTGGTCGACAGCGGCTGGAGCCTGTTGCTCTACCCGGAGGGCAGCCGCACGGTGGACGGCTGGCTCACCGGGTTCAAACTGGGCGCCGCGCAACTGTGCGCCATGAAGGGGATACCGGCGGTGCCGATCGCGCTGCGCGGCACCTTCGCCGCGATGCCCCGCGGTCGGCGCTGGCCGCAGCCGGGCCGACCGCGGGTCACCGTCCGGATCGGCCGACCGTTGCACATCGAAACCGATGAGACCGTGCCCGAATTCCGCATCAGGCTGGTGCGCGCGGTGGCCACGCTGTGGGCCGAAGACGATCTTGGCTGGTATGGCGCCCTGCGAGCGGCAGCCGACGACTCGCTGGCCATGCCCACCGGATCGCGCAGCGCGCTGCCCAGCACCGCATCCGGCCAGCTCGCGCAGGACAACGATGTCGCTTCGTGGCGCCGAGTCTGGGAGGCCACCCGCCCCCCGGCTGATGACGGTGCCCCTCGGGTCTGGACGGATTAACCCGCAGCGCGACGCGGTCGGTCAGCCGGCGTCGTCGCCCGGGGGTAGGGACTCGTAGATCTCCTTGCACTCTGGGCATACCGGGGAGCCCGGCTTGGCGGCACGAGTCACCGGGAACACCTCGCCACACAGGGCGACCACCTGCGTGCCCAGCACGGCGCTCTCGGTGATCTTGTTCTTGCGCACGTAGTGGAACATCTTGGGCGTATCGTGGCCGGTGCCGTCGGTCCCCTCAGGGCGGGTATCGACATCGGGCAACGTTTGGGTCGGCGTACTCACCGTCTCATGATGCCACTCGTGAGTGGGAAACAGCGTTATGGCACCCAATGCCGCTCACAAGTAGGGCTTCAGCCCTCCACCACCGGGTGATCGCCGCTCTCCAGCTCACGGCCACGAAGATCACCCTGTCCCAGACCCTGGCCCAGCCTATTGACCTGCTCGGACTTGCGGGGGGCGCGGTCATTGGCGACGAGCACCGCCATCCAGGGCAGAGGCACCGAGAGCACGACGAAGGCCAGCGCGAGCCACCAGGTCTGGTAGAAGACACCGGCAAGGATCAGGCATGGGATGCGGGCCGACATCAGAATCGCATACTTGCGCCGTCTAGCAGCGAACTGCTCGGCGTAGGACGGTTCTGCCGCCGTGATGAGAACTGCGGCATCACCTCGTCGGCGGCCGTGCTCAGATTCCCGCGCGTCCTCAC
Organism: Pseudonocardiaceae bacterium; assembly: GCA_046262495.1. Classification (GTDB taxonomy): domain Bacteria; phylum Actinomycetota; class Actinomycetes; order Mycobacteriales; family Pseudonocardiaceae. The sequence goes on from JBHEMR010000110.1 coordinate 13,123, forward strand.
GTCCCGAGTTGATATTCACGACCTCCTACTTCTTCGCTCTGCGGCTGCCTTGACCTGTTGCTTGTGCTCTCGAACCTTGGCCAGCGAGTCGACGTCGGTCACGTCGGCGACCGACCGATAGACACCCTCATCCCCGAAGGCACCGGCCACCTCCCGCCAGCCGTTGGGCCGCACGTCGCGCTGCTTACCGAGTAGGGCCACAAAGATCTGCGCCTTGTACGTGCCGAACCCAGGTAGCGCGACCAATCGGTCGAATAGCTCCGAGGCCTCTGCGACATCCCGCCACAGCCTGGTCACATCACTGTCGTAGTGCTCGACCAAGGCCCGACAGAGATCCTGGACCCGTCCCGCCATCGCCTTCGGGTACCGGTGCAGGGCGGGGGGCCGCGCGAATAAATCCGCTAGCGCGTCAGCGTCGTAGTCGGCCAGCTCGTGGACGTCGAGGTCGTGCCCCAAGCGCTGTTGAAGTTCGTAGGGTGCGGCAAAGGCCCGCTCCATGGGCACTTGTTGATCGAGGAGCATCGCTAGCAGCAACGCCAGCGGATCCCGCTCCAGCAACGAATCTGCCGGTGCATCCTGGCTCAACATCAAGCTCACCAAGACCTCCTCGGCACCGATGAGTACGCGCACGAGCCTACTCCTCGCCTGGGCTGCGCTGCCCGGTGAGCACCGATCAGATGTCGATGCCGACCAGGCCCATCACCTCGGTGCGCCAGTCCTGGTAGGCGGTGGCCGCGCCAGACCGTTCCTGAGGGTTGCGCTGTGTCTGCGCATCCTCGTCGCCACCCAGCGCGTAGTGCACGATCTCTTGATCGCTGCGGCGGCTGCTGACCACCTTCACCGCTACATGTTTGCTGGCCAGCTCTGCCCGGGTGGCGTGCGCCAGCAAATGGAGCAGTGCCAGCCGGGACTGCTGGTCGTCGGGCAAGGACAACTCATCCGGGGTATTGCCGGACACCAGCACCACGGTCGCGCCGGGCGCCAGCACCGGAAGCACTCGGTCGACCGCGCTGAAACGGGCCAGCAGGCCGGCGGACAGAAACGAGCCAACGCGCGCAACGGCGGTGTCCCCATCGGGGTGGATGGTGACCGGCAGCTGGATGTAAAAATCGAGGCCATCGTTGGTTGGCTCACCCGGGAGCGCCGCTGGATCGGTGATGATCACAGGATCGGCGCCCGCGTCCTTGAGAAGTTGAGCAAGCCGTTGCGCCCGGTCGGCAGACCCGCTCAGCAACCCGATAGACGACATCGACCCTCCTGCAGGTGCGTTCGCACCGATCGGTGGACCACGCGGTCGGCTGATCACCGTGTCAAGTCATCGTAGGAGCCGGTGGCGCCGCCTGGCGAGGGCACCGGAGCTATCGGAGGGCGAGTCCCCCGAATGGCTGCCGCTTCATACGCGCCTACCCTGGAGTGCCCTTGTCGGGCCCCCAGCGGCGCGCCGTCCTAGAACCGCTGGCCGTTGGCACCGTCCTGCATGTCCTTGGCGGCGTCCTTCATCTCCACGGCGGCATCTTTCGCAGCAGACGCAGCTTTGGTGGCGACCGACATGGTAGCGGTCAGCAGGCTTTTGGTGAATTCGCGCTGGGTCACGAGGACCTGCTCGGCGAAGTCGAAGATGCTGTCCACCGCCTCAACGGCTCCGTGCAACCTGGTGTCCGAAACGGGTACGAATCTCTGAAAACTGTCCGTCCAGATCTGCAGCGCGCTGGTGATGACTTCTTGGCCGCGACGGGCAGCTTCGGTCATGGTCTCCTGCGACGTGGTCATCGTCATCCCTTCCCTGAAACTTATGCGGATACGATCACCAAAGTACGCATGTTTGATAAGTATGTCAAGCGGCGTCCTCTCGGCTAGCTCATACGCCGCTACGACTACTCCTACCCTCGATGAAGCTGCGGTACACCCCGAGCAGAGCCTCGCGCTGGGCCTCGGTCAGTCGTGGGTCGCAGCGGATGCTGGCCTCGGTACTGGCCTGCTGACCAGCGGGAACGTCGTCAGCCACAGCTTTGGTCCAGCCAGCCTTTGCCAGCAGCTGATCGGTGGTCAACCCGAGCGCATCCGCGATGGCCCGCAACACAGTCAGCGATGGCTGGTGTAGACCGCGCTCGACCTGGCTGAGGTAGGCGTTGGAGATCCGGGTCAGAGCTGCCATTTCGCGCAGCGACAGGTCGGCCAGCTGCCGCTGCGCCCGAATAAACGCACCCAATGCCCCTAGCTGGGCCTGCCAAGGGTCGGACGCCGTGCCGTCGTCACTCACGCTCGCCATGACTCACATCATCCCCTTACGCGCAGCCGCGCGCCGCAGGCGCTCACTTCTCGCGCACGTAACTGCCCGGGGCGGCTTCCAGCGGTGGGTGCATGGTGCTGCCCATCGAAGGTGGGGCCTGCTGCGGTCCGGCCTGCCCGGCAATCCACGGCGTCCAGTCCTCCCACCACGACTTGGCGACCTCTGTGGCCTGCTGGCGCCAGGACTCCGGGTCCGCAGGTAGTGTTTCCGCCGAACCGACCCAGTGTTTGGACTTGGGGTTCGGTGGGTTTACCACGCCAGCGATATGCCCGGAGTTGGACAGCATGAACCGCACAGTGCCGCCGATGAGACGGGCGCCCGAATAGACCGTTTTCCATAGCGCGATGTGATCCCGCTCGGCGGACACGAAATAAGTGTCCTGGCTGATTCGGGTGAGATCCAGCTTCTCCCCCGCCAACTCGAGTTCACCTTTCGCCAGCCGGTTCTCTACGTATAAGGACCGTAGATACTCGATGTGCATGGCGGCGGGCATCCGTGTGGAGTCGGAATTCCAGCTCAGGATATCGAATGGCGCTGGATCCTTTCCCAGCAGCCAATCATTGACCACGTAGTTCCACACCAGATCCCGGCCCCGCAGCAGGTTGAACGTGGTGGCCATGCTGTCCGCGGGCAGGTAGCCCTTGCGGTCCATGACCCCCTCCAGCCGCTGCACCGCGGCTTCGTCGGTGAATACGCCAAGCGGGCCAGGCACGCTGTAATCCAGCAGGGTGTTCAGCACGGTCAGCGAGTGGACCCGATCCTCGCCGCGGCCGGCGAGCCAGGCGAGCAGTCCCGTCGCCATGGTGCCGCCGAGGCACAGCCCGATGAGGTTGGTCTGCTGGGTTCCGGTGATCTCCTCGACGACCTGCAGCGCTGCGAGCAATCCCTCCTGTAGGTAATCGCTCATCGTCAGGTCAGCCAGCGTCTCATCCGGATTCCGGTAACTGATCATGAAGCAGGTATGTCCATGTTGCACCGCCCACTCCACCAGGCTCTTTCCGGGTGCGAGGTCCATGATGTAGTACTTGTTGATCCACGGCGGGCTGAACAGGAGTGGAACCGCGTGCACAGTCGTGGTCTGCGGTTCGTACTGGATCAGTTCCATCAACCGGTTCCGGAACACCACTGAACCGGGCGTGGCGGCCAGCTCGTGGCCGGGACGGAACTGGCCCGGGGTGACCTGGCGGGGCATGCCGTTATTGGTAACCATGTCACGGAGCACGTTGCTGGCCCCGCGCAACAGGCTCAGTCCGCCTGTGTCGAACGCCTTTTTCAACGCCGCTGGGTTGGTCGGCAGCCAGTTGGTCGGCGCGGCGGCGTCGAGCGCTTGGCGCAGCGCGAAGTCGGCCTTGCGTCGGGTGGGCTCGTCCAGCTCGGCCCCGTCCAGCAGGTCCTGCAGGAAGCCTTCCAGCAGCGCGTGTTGCTGTCGCACCAGGTAGAACAGCGGGTTGGTGGTCCAGGCCGGATCGGCGAACCGGGCGTCCTGAGCTAGCTCAACAGGCCCTTGCTGGTTCAGCCCCATGCTGCGAAGCGTCGCGGTTACGGCGGCTTGCGCGCTGCGCATGCCGTACTCCATCGCCGACCGAGACAGCGCTGGCGGATTGCTCGCGACCGACATCGCGAGCTTGCCCAGGGCCGGTCCGAACCCGGCGGGGTCTAGCTCGGCCATCGAAGAATCCATGCCGAACAGCGACCGCAGCGACGAGGCGATGTCAGCGGCGTCCTGGCGTAGCTCACTGAAGGGATCATCGGTCGGCGGGCTAGACGGGTTCGATGGGTTCGATGGGTTTGACGGGTTCACGGACGACCACCTCCACCTCGGCGCTGCTTCAGTGCCTGCGAACACCATAGGCGACCAGCTGACCTGGCAGCATTCATCGCCATGCGAGCGGTGGCGAGCCGAGTACTCGAGGCAGCGGTTCTCGTGGACGGCCAGTTGGTCGGTGAACTCGACGCGCCCGGGTTGCTGGTATTGCTCGCGGTGACCCACGACGACGGTCCCGCGCAGGCCGAGACGATGGCGCGGAAACTACACGAGCTGCGGATCCTGCGCGACGAACGCTCCGTCGCCGACACCGGCGCCGGGGTGCTGCTGATCAGTCAGTTCACCCTCTACGGTGCGACGCGCAAGGGTAGGCGGCCCTCGTTCACCGCGGCCGCCCACCCGGCGCATGCCGAACCGTTGGTCGAGGAAGTCGTCGCCCGGCTCCGGGCCCGCGGGATCGCCGTGGCCACCGGCCGCTTCGGCGCGACAATGGTCGTGCGCAGCATGGCCGACGGCCCGTTCACGGTACTCATCGACGTGTGAAGCCCTTCAAGAGCTACCAACCGGGGCGATACCTCCCTTAACCGGCGACCAATCCTGAGAAGTGTCTGAGGCTTCGACGGATCGGGCACTTCACCGGGTACTCGTTCGTCGAACCGACCGAGGGTCCGGGAACGGAATCCGGGCCCCCGACGTTGTAATGGTCATCGCCGCGGGTACCCGATGGCCAGACTGGTGCAACGTCGCGCGCCGATTCACCGCACGCACCGGAGTCGGCACGAGGATCCGTCGCAGGAAGGAACCTGATGACCGCCGCGCAGATTTTCGTCGAAACGGACCCCATGCTCGAGGCTGACCTTGATGCCCAGAGCCCAGCGGCCGACTTGGTGCGGGTTTACCTCAACGGTATCGGGCGCACCGCGCTGCTCAGCGCCCAGCAGGAGGTTGAGCTTGCCAAGCGCATCGAGGCCGGCGTGTTCGCCCGCCACACCTTGGATACCGCAACGCGGCTGTCGCCCAGTCGGCGCGCCGATCTCCTCCGGGTGGTGAGCGACGGTCATAAAGCCAAGGACCACTTGCTGGAGGCGAACCTGCGGCTGGTGGTGTCGCTGGCCAAGCGCTACACCGGCCGCGGCATGCCGCTACTGGACCTGATTCAGGAGGGCAACCTGGGCCTGATCCGCGCGGTGGAGAAGTTCGACTACACCAAGGGATTCAAGTTCTCCACCTACGCCACCTGGTGGATCCGGCAGGCCATCACTCGTGGCATGGCCGACCAGGGACGCACCATCCGGCTTCCAGTCCATCTGGTGGAACAGGTGAACAAGCTGGCCCGGATCAAGCGCGACCTGCACCAGCAGCGCGGGCGCGAGGCGACGCACCAGGAACTCGCCGAGGAATCCGGTATCCCGGTGGAGAAAGTGGCCGACCTGCTGGACTACTCCCGGGATCCGGTAAGCCTGGACATGCCGGTCGGCGCCGAGGAAGAAGCACCGCTGGGTGACTTCATCGAGGATGCCGAGGCCACCGACGCCGAATCCGCGGTGATCTCCGGATTGCTGCAGGATGACCTACGCCGGGTGTTGGCCACTCTCGAAGAGCGCGAGCAGAAAGTGATCCGGCTGCGCTACGGCCTCGACGACGGCCAGCCGCACACGCTGGACCAGATCGGCAAGCGTTTCGGACTTTCGCGCGAACGAGTGCGTCAGATTGAGCGCGAGGTGATGGCCAAGCTGCGCCATGGCGACCGCGCGGAGCGGTTGCGGGCGTATGCCAGCTAACCGCAAGCGCGTCCGGAGTCACCGCTCGAATGGCGGCATTGACGCCGCCGCGCTTGACCAGGCACTGTCAGCTCAAGATGTGACGTAGACCACGCGACGGCAGCTTAAGGCTGTCGCGCGCCGCGGAAGGTCGGACCCGTCGGGTCCGGCCTTCCGACTCACCTGGTCAAACGTCGGGATCATCGGGGTCTAAGCCGTGCAGCGGATAGACGGCGCGCCGGGTCTCCTGGATTGCCCGGTCCACCTCGATCTCGCCAGTACCGTCCCATGGCGTCCAACGGGGCGTGGCGCCGTCGGTCATCGAGATCGGCAGCTGTGTACCGCGCGCGACGGTGGCGGCATACGCCATCCAGTCGGCCGGCACCGCTGCGTTCGGGTCCACCTCTCGATTAAGGACAAGCCCCAGCAGATGTGTCCACGACCGCGGGACCACCCGGAACAAGGAATATCCGCCGCCACCGAGCGCGAGCCAGCGGCCACCGGCCGTGGCGTCGGCCAGGCTGGCCAGCGCACGATGCGCGGCACGCTGACCGTCCACCGACAGCTCAAGGCTGGCGAGCGGGTCTTCGGCGTGCGTGTCCGCGCCGTGTTGGGTGACCAACACCTCGGGCTGGAACGCGCGCAGCAACGCGGGCACGACCGCGTGGAAAGCCCGTAGCCAGCTGCCATCGCCCGTGCCTGGCGGAAGCGGCACGTTGACCGTTGAACCTTCGGCCCCGGGCGCGCCGATGTCGGTGGAGTTGCCGGTGCCCGGAAACAGCGTCGCCGGGTGCTGGTGCAGCGAGATGGTGAGCACCCGAGGATCGTCGGCAAAGGCTTCCTGTACACCGTCGCCGTGATGGACGTCGATGTCCACGTAGGCCACCCGGGACACTCCACCATCGAGCAGTCGGCGGATCGCCAGCGCACAGTCGTTGTAGATGCAGAAGCCCGAGGCGTGGTCATGCATCGCGTGGTGCAGTCCGCCGGCGATGTTCACTGCCCGTGCCGTCCGCCCGGTGAGAATCTCCTCGGCGGCCATCAGCGAGCCACCGGCAACCAGTGCCGACGCCTCGTGCATGCGGTGGAAGACGGGGTTGTCCGGAGTGCCCAAACCGTGCCCGACATATCCCCGCGACGCGTGCTTGACGGCGGCAACGTAGTCGTCGGAGTGCACCGTGTGCAGCTCATCGTCAGTGGCCGGTACCGGCACCAGCGGCTGTACCTCGTCCAGCACACCCAGCGAACGCGCCAACCGGACGGTGAGATCCAGCCGGACGGGATTCAGTGGATGCCAGCCGCCGAGGTCATAACCGAGAAGGGCCTCGTCCCAGACGACGACCGCGTGGGAAGCGCTCATGGCCCAGCACGCTACCGGCCGCGGTGGTGACTAGACCTCTACCCGCGACTCGGGCCGGTGGCCACCGGGCGGGTGGTGTCGGTGCACCACTGCGACCATGATCCGGCGTACAGCGCAGCCGGGCGCTGCGGCGTGGTGACGCCGGCGCGCTCAAGTCCGAGCACCAGTGCACATGCGTTGATCCCGGAACCGCAATAGGCGCCGACCTCGGCACCGCCGACGCCCCACCGTTGCGCGCGCTCGCGCAACCGGGCCGGCGCTAGCCAACGGCCCTGCGCATCGGTCAGCTCGCTAAACGGCGCGTTGGTTGCCCCGGGTATGTGGCCAGCACGCGGGTCCACCGGCTCGGTCTCGCCTCGGTAACGGGGCGCCGCTCGGGCGTCGAGTAGCACACCGTCGCGAGCCAGCGCCGCGGCTTGCGCCGCGTCGAGCACCGGCATTGCCCCGGGCCGAGCCGTGATCGTGCCCGGTTGCGGCCGGGACACCTCGACGGTCACCGGCAGCCCCGCGGCCCGCCACGACGTTATCCCCCCGTTGGGGACCGCGACCGAACGGTGTCCCACCCAGCGCACCAGCCACCACAGCCGTGCCGCCACCGAGCTGTCCCCCGCGTCGTAGGCGACGACCGGGGTCGCTGCGCTGACGCCCGCTGCTCGCAGGGTGGTCTGCAGCGCCGTCGGCTCCGGGAGGGGATGGCGCCCATCCGCGCCCGGCGGGCCGGCCAGGTCGCTGTCCACGTCGAGAAAGACCGCGCCGGGCAGATGACCAGCCTGGTAGCCGTCGCGGCCGGGCGGCCCGGTGAGCGACCACCGGACGTCGACCACGGCAGGCGCGTCGGGGCCAGTGAGCAGTACAGCTAGCTCATGGGGCGTGATCATCTGATGCATGCTGCCCATTGTGCGTCAGTGCCAGCGGGTTTCCGCCATATCCCCAGCGTGCCACTACCATAGGTACAACCGAGGGAGACTGGTGTGAACGATCTCATCGACACCACCGAGATGTACCTGCGCACCATCTTCGAGCTCGAGGAGGAAGGTGTGGTGCCGCTGCGGGCACGGATCGCTGAGCGCCTCGGACAAAGCGGGCCCACTGTCAGCCAGACGGTGGCCCGCATGGAACGGGACGGCCTGCTGACGGTGGCCGACGACCGGCACCTCGAGCTCACCGCGGAGGGCCGCAGCCGGGCCACTTCGGTGATGCGTAAGCACAGGTTGGCCGAGCTTCTTCTCGTCGACGTGATCGGCCTCGAGTGGGAGCAGGTGCACACCGAGGCCTGCCGCTGGGAACACGTGATGAGTGAAGCGGTGGAGCGCAAGCTGGTCGCGCTGCTCGGCAACCCCACCACGTCTCCGTACGGCAACCCGATCCCGGGGTTGGACGAGCTCGGGGTCGGAGAGGCTGCCGGCCCGGTCGAACCCGACCTGGTCCGGCTCGACGAAGTGGCCCGGCGCGGTGGCGGCACGGTCGAGGTGCGACGTATCGCCGAGCACGTGCAGCTCGAGCCGACCCTGATGGCGGATCTGCACAAGGTCGACGCGGTGCCCGGCAACGTCGTGGAGGTAGCCGCTCAGGCGCGGGCGAGCCATCCGGTAGTGCTGTCCGGTCGAGGGACCACGGTCGAGGTCGGCGGCGCTCTCGCGCACGCGGTCATGGGCCGTCGGCGGTGATCCGGCCGAATCGGATGCGGCTGCTGGTCACTGGAGGCGCCGGCTTTATCGGCAGTGTCTGCGCCGCGCGGCTGGTCGAGGCCGGGCACCACGTCGTGGTCCTGGACGACCTGTCCACCGGGCACCGCGATGCTGTACCAGCCGGCTGCCGGCTCGTCGAGGGCACCGTCGAGGATGCCGGCGCGGTGCTGGCCGAGGGATTCGATGGTGTGCTGCATTTCGCGGCTCGCTCGTTGGTCGCTGAATCGATGACCCAGCCGCAGCGATATTGGTTCGGCAATGTGGTGGCGTCGCTGCGACTGCTCGAGGCGATGCGCGCACACGGGACTCCTCGACTGGTCTTCTCCTCCACCGCGGCCACCTACGGCGAGCCCGCGTCGATGCCGATCACCGAGGAGGCGGCCACCCGACCGACCAACCCTTACGGGGCGACGAAGCTTGCGATCGACCACGCCGTCGGTTCCTATGCCGTGGCGTACAACATCGCGGCCGTGAGCTTGCGGTACTTCAACGTGGCCGGCGCCTACGGCCGCTACGGTGAACGGCACACCGTCGAGACCCACCTCATCCCGTTGGTACTGCAAGTCGCCCTCGGTCGCCGAAACAAGATCGAGGTATTTGGGGAGGATTGGCCCACTCCGGACGGCACCTGCATCCGCGACTACATCCACGTCGTGGACCTCGCCGACGCCCATGAGCGGGCACTCGCGCAAGCCGTAGCTGGCGAGCATCAGATCTACAACCTGGGCAACGGAACCGGCTTCTCGGTACAGCAGGTGCTCGACACCTGCCGGCAGATCACCGGGCGCTCGATTCCGGCGCAGTTTGCACCACGCCGACCGGGCGATCCGGCGGTGCTGATCGCCTCCAGCGATCGAGCGCACTGCGAGTTGGGTTGGAAGCCCGAACGCGCCGACTTGGCCGTGATCGTGTCCGATGCGTGGGAGTTCGCCCGCCGCGGCTGAGTGCGCCGGCGCGATCACCGGTCACCGCTTTCGTCGCGATCGTCGCTTGGCGGAGTTGCGCGCAGGTCGTCGAAGGGCGGCAGCGGCATCTTCGGCGACGCCGCGCAGCAGCTCCGGGGGCAGTCCTCCATCGAGTGCGGCCCGGAGCAAACCGGACAGTGAGTGATGCGGGCACGCGTTCAGCGCGGCGTCCAACGCGACGCCTGCCAGTGCGCCGTCGCCGCGAAGGTACGCGGTAAGCGCCAGCAGTGCCGCGGGTTCAGCTCGCTCCGGTGCGGGAGTCGCACGAACCAGGGCCAGCCAGAGCCGTTCGGCGACGGCTGCGCCGGCACCCGTGCACCAGGGCAGGCACGCGTCTCGGACCCGGTGGTCGCACAGCGCGGAAGCCACCTCGGTGACGACGCCGTCGCTCAACGCCAGATCTCCCGCGGCCGCTGCTCGGTGCAGCTCCTTCAACCGGACGAGCCGCTGGGCCACCAGCCGGGCACTCATCGGATGCTCAGCGTCGGCTGCGTCGAGGAGGATCGCCCGCCGTTGCAGTGCGGTGGGATCGTCCGCGGCCACCAGCTCGGCCATCGCTTCCCGGCTGCTGAACGTCACCGCACCGGCCGCAACGCTGACGGCCGCCAGCGGGCTCGTCGTGGGGTCGGCGACCGTGCCGGCGCAGAGCGGATCGTCGTAACAGCGCCATGGCGCGCCGCACGCTGTCTCGGCGGTCCACGCCGCATGCACCACGGGGAGCCCCGCGCCGGTCAGTACATTGTCGAGGGCGTCGACCAATGCGCGGTGTGGCGGATCGCCAGCCGGAGTGAACGTACCTCCGACGACGATCAGCGCGACGCCCGTGGGGCGCTGCCGGGCGATCGGTGGCAGCAGCTGCTCGGCTAACACCGCGGCCTGATCGTGGCCGACCAGATCGGCCCGCAGAGTCAATCCGAGACTCTTACCGTGTAGTGCCAACAAGACGACGGAGTTGCGCGGGTGGAAACCCAGTAGATGCGGGACAGCGGCGATCAGCTCGGACAGGTCGGATAGCCGGATACGGCCGGCGGTAGGTGCGCTCATGACGTCGAACCGTCCTCCCGCAGCAGCTCGGGGGACAGCCACGGCAGGGCCGGCTGGGTACTCCGGGTATGGGTGTGGACTACTGCCCCATCCGGGCCGTCGCGCACGGCTGAATGTCAGAGCAGCTGGCTATCCTGCCGCGCCGGCACGCCCATCGATTCCTGGTTGAACCTCACGCGGCCGTCGGCAGACGTAGGTCACCGCCGGAGGCAGATTCCACCAGACCGTGCGGGTGGTGAGAACCTCAAAGAAGATCTCGCCGAGCAATGCTTGGAACTGGCACGCCCGGGCCATCGACAACGCGTGCACGTATGCGAAGGTGGTGAAGCAACCCCCTGGCCGCAGGAAGCGTGCCGTCGCGGCCACGATCGCCCGCTGCGCGTCGATATCGATCAGCGACCACGG
>JBHEMR010000111.1:0-6867 GCA_046262495.1 Pseudonocardiaceae bacterium
ATGCCGCACCGCCAAGGTGAAGGTCGCTGACCACCCGGAGTCGCTGTCCGAAGACCTGGCACGGGTCGAGGCGGTCCGCGACGCGCTGGGCCCCGACGGGGCGATCCGGGTGGACGCCAACGGCGGGTGGGACGTCGACACCGCCGTCGCTCACATCCGCCGACTCGACAAGGCCGCGAGCGGTCTGGAATACGTCGAGCAGCCCTGCCGCAGCATCGACGAACTCGCCGCCGTCCGCCGCCAGATCGACGTGCGGATCGCCGCTGACGAGTCGATCCGCCACGCCGAAGACCCGCTGCGGGTGGCCGTCGCGGGGGCCGCCGATGTGGTGGTGATCAAGTGCACCCCGCTGGGCGGTGTGCAACGGTCGTTGCAGGTCGCCGAGGCCGCCAAGCTGCCGTGCGTGGTGTCCTCCGCGTTGGAGACCAGCGTCGGGCTCGCCGCCCAACTCGCCCTCGCCGGGGCGCTACCGGAACTGGACTTCGCGTGCGGGCTCGGCACGCTGTCCCTGCTCGACGGCGATGTAGTCACCGGCTCGGGATCGCTGCGCGCCGTCGACGGGTACCTTCCAATCCCGCGCAGGCCCCCCGTACCCGACCCTGGCCTGCTGGAGAAATACGAGCTGACCGACCCCCAGCGAGCTTCCTGGTGGCGGGATCGGCTGCGCCGCGTCCGCGCCGAACTACAGCGCGCCCAGCTATAGCGCCGGCAGCTCTTGTTCCCGGCCGATGAGCGGGGCGAGCGGATCGCCGACGGTGCTCACTCGGTCCATCACGCTGCGGATCGTCCAGCGGTCCGACCGCAGCTCAGGGTCCTGCAGCTCGTCCCAGCCGATGGGGACGGACACCGGTGCGCCGGCTGAGGGCCGAGCGCTGAACGGCGCGACCAGCGTCTTGTTGATGGCGTTCTGGGTGTAGTCCAAGCGCGCGAGCCCGTGCCGGCGGTCTTTGTGCCATTCCCAGCTGACCAGTTCCGGGACGGTTCGGCCGATGGCGCGCGACACCTTCTCCACCCAGGTTCTGGTGTCCGCGAAGGTGTAACCGCCGCGGACCGGGACCCAGATCTGCACGCCGCGCTGGCCGGTGACTTTCGGCATCGCATCAACGCCGAGGTGCTCGAGTGCCACCCGGTACAGCCGGGCGAGCACCAGGACGTCGTCGAAGCTGCTGGCCGAACCGGGATCGATGTCGATCAGTGCCCAGGTCGGCTGGTGCACGTCGGGAAGCTTCGAGGTCCACGGGTGCAGCTCCACTGCCGCAAAGTTCGCCAGCCAGACCAGCGCGGCGACACTGTCGATGACGGCGTAGCACTGCGTCTCACCCGGGTCGGCGTCCTCGTTGCGCCAGCGGGACAGCCACTGCGGCGCGTGGCTGGGGACCTCCTTGTGCCAGAAACCCAGGCGGTCCACGCCGTCCGGGTAGCGGTGGGAGTTCACCGGGCGACCGGCGAGGTAGCGGAGCATGAACGGGGCGATCATCGCGTGATAGCGGATGAGGTCGCGCTTGGTAACCGGGGGTTCAGGGTCTCGTCCCGGGAAGAGCACCTTGTCCAGGTTGGTGAGCTTGACCTCGCGCCCCTGCACGGCCCACTGACCGTCCGAGCCGAGCGCGTCCAGTTCGGCGAGCTCGTCGGCAGTCGGCGGGTCCCATACCGGCGCCGGCCGGGCCAACGCAACGGCGGCTTCGGCGGCCGGCTTGTCGCTGCGCCATAGCGACTCGGGGGCCGCGGCGACTTCGTCGTTGGTGCGTCCGGTCTTGACCGATAAGAGGTGGTCCTCCGGGTCCCAGCCGGGCCGCGCGTGGTCGTCGTTCTTGTGGATCAACAGCCACTGCTCTTTACCTGGCCGGGCGTCGTCTCGGCGGACGAGTACGAACCGGCCGGCCAGCTTCTCGCCATGCAGGTCGAAGTGCAGCTCGCCGCGCTCGATGGCCCGTGCCGGGTCGTCGGTCTCTGCGGGCTGCCAGGTCCCCCAATCCCACACGATGACATCGCCCCCGCCGTATTCACCCTTCGGGATGATCCCCTCAAAGTCGAAGTACTCAATGGGGTGGTCCTCGACATGAACCGCCAGTTGCCTGACCTTGGGGTCCAGCGTCGGCCCCTTCGGCACCGCCCAGCTGGCCAGCACTCCAGCTACCTCCAGCCGCAGGTCGTAATGCAGCCGGCGGGCTCGGTGGCGTTGCACGACGAACCGGCTCTGACCGGTCGGCGCCACGGCCCCGGCCGGCTCCGCGGTGACCGAGAAGTCGCGCTTGGCCCGGTAAGTCTTCAGCCGCTCCTGCTGATCGCTCATCAAGGCTCGCCTGCAGTCATGGGGCAGGTATACCCGCAGCCGAGCCAGTTCAACGTCATCTCCCGGCAGGTCCACCTGGCGAGGTCATGGCAAGGTAGAAGCGTGATCAAATTCAGAGAGTCGAGATTGAGGCCGCAAGCTCGACTGTGCGGAATGGCGCTCGGGGCCGGACGGGCCACCATCGGCATCGTCGCACTGGTGCGGCCGGATCTGATGGCTCGGGCGTGGGTGGGCGCGGTCCAGGCCGCTGGCCCGGCGGGGGTGGTGTTAGGTCGCGCCGCGGGTGGTCGTGACATCGCACTCGGGGTCGGCGCGTTGCTCGCGTCGTCCCGGAGAAACGGGCGTGGCCTGCTGGGTTGGACCGTCGCCGGGTCGTTCTGTGACGCGGTCGACGTGGCCGCGACCGTTGCTTCGTGGCGCCAGCTTCCCCCGCTGGGACGCTGCGCCGTCGTGGGTGCCGCCAGTTCTGGTGTCCTCCTGGGCGCGTTGACAGTTGTGCTCGCCCGGCGGGGATAGCCCGGTGAGTCGCGGTGGGTGCAGGCCGGCGGCGCCGCCGAGGGGACGCCAGTGACGACGGGCTCAGCTGGTGCGTTGCCGGATATCCGGTGGTTGGACGAGGATGGCGCCGGCGCCGCGGGAGGTGAAGTAGCTCCATCCCCAGTCGACCAGGACCTTGAGCCGGTTGCGAAACCCGATCAGATAGACGATGTGCACGCTCAACCAGAGCAGCCACGCCAGCAGGCCGCCGAACCGCAGCGGGTACCGGCTGGTGCCTCCGGCGGGTGGTCGCAGTGGCAGCTCGGCCACCGCGTCACCACGGCCGAGCACGGCCATGATCCCCTTGTCGTGGTAGCGGAACGGCCTTAACGGGCTGCCTGCGATGAGCCGGGATACCTGTTCGCCGGCGTGCCGGCCGGTCTGGATCGCCGCCGACGCCAGCATCGGCGGTGCTGCGCCGTGCGCAGGTGTCGTCACGGCTATGTCGCCGGCGGCGAATATGTTGGGGTGACCGGGGACCTGCAGCTGAGGGTCGACCAGGATCCGCCCGTGCCGGTCGACCTCCAGGCCGAACGCGGTGCCGAGCGGGTTCGCCTGCACCCCGGCGGCCCAGATCACCGTGTCGGTGTCGATCCGGTGCCCGTCGGCCAGCGTCACGCCGCCGGCATCCGCACTGTTGACGGTCTCGCGCAGGCGAACGTCGACACCTCGGCGTCGCAAATCCTCCAGGGCCCGCTCCGACGAGCGGGGGCTGAACGCGGCGAGCAGCCGCGGTCCGGCCTCGACCAGGGTCACCCGCAGGGCGGTGGCCGGTCCGACCAGCTCCTGGCCCATCGAGGCGAGCGCCCCGGCGGTCTCCACCCCGGTCGGGCCACCGCCGACAACCACCGCTGTGATGGGCACGCAGGCGTGGTCTGGGGCCGCTGCCGCCTCTTCGAGGCGGTTGAGCAGGTGCATGCGCAGCCGAACCGCATCATCCAGCGTGTACAGCGGCCAACTGTGCTCGGCCATGCCCGCAATGCCGAAGTAGTTGGCCTCGGCACCAGCGGCCAGGATCAGGTAGTCGAACTCCACCGTGGAGCCGTCCTGCAGCGATAGCGTGCGGTCTGCCCAGCGCACCGAGACCACGGCGCCCATCCGGACGGTCACACCCGGCTGCCGGCGAAAGATCGTCCGCAGAGCCGCCCCGACCTCTTCGGCCGCCAGATAGCCAGTGCTCACCTGGTACAGCAGCGGCTGGAAGGTGTGGTAGTTGTTCTTGTCCAGCACGGTGACGGCGACATCGGTTCTCCGCAGCGCGTGTGCCGCATTCAAGCCGGCAAAGCCGGCACCGAGCACCACTACCCGCGGCCTTGCCTGACGACCCGCGACGGCCGGTACCGGGTCGCTCATGTGATTCTCGCCCCCATTTCTGCTTGCCTACTTCCTCATCCGGTCCGCGCCGGCTCCACAAGCGACCTTGGTCCAGGAGTACCCGACCATGTCCCGGGGTACTCGCCGAGTATCAATCAGCCGTAGGAGGGTGGTCACGCCATGTCGAGTACCGAAACCGGCCAGGTCACCGGCACCGTGGACAAGGACTACAACCTGATCTGGTTCACCGAGAAATGCATGAACAACGCACTGCGTCTAGAGACTTACATTGAGGACGCCACCCGCGCCGGCGACTCCGAACTGGCCGAGTTCTTCCGCCGTGCGCAGGGAGAAAGCCGCAAGGGCGCTGAACAGGGCAAGCAGCTGCTGGCACAACGGTTAGCGGGCTGACGGCTCGGGTCAGCTCAGTCTCACCTGGGTCGGGTCCTTGTCGGGGCGCAGGCCACGCCACGCGGCGTGACGCAGCCGGCGGTCCGGAGTCAGCGTCCGGTACTCAACCTCGCCGACGAGCCGAGGGCGGACCCAGTGCGCCCGGCGGGCATGCTCGCGGGGCACCGGCTCGTCGAACGGGTTACCCGACTGTTCAAGGTCGGTGAGGCGAACCAGTAGGTCCTCGAGCATCGGCTCGGTGAAGCCGGTACCGACATCGCCGAGGTATCGCAGCCGGTCGTGGTCGTCGTAGGCGCCGAGTAGTAGCGCGCCCAGAGTGCCGGCCCGGTGCCCCTGCCCGGTCGACCAGCCACCGACGACGACTTCCTGGGTGCGCCATAACGCGGTCTTCGTCCACGCCGGCGAGCGACGACCGGGCTCATAGCGTGAGGTCATCCGTTTGCCGACGACTCCTTCGAGCCCATGCAGGCGTGCCACCTCGAGCAGTTGACGGCCTTCGACGTCGGTGTACTGCGGAGGCATCCGGACCAGCGGTGAGACGCCGTCGACGGCCAGCTCCGCGAGCAGCTCCCGGCGCTGTTGATAGCTCCGCGACAGCAGCCGGCGGCCGTCCAGGTCGAGCAGGTCGAAGACGTAGTAGGAGATCGGGATGCGGTCCACCAGCCACGAGCTCGGCGCGCGAACGTGCATGCGTTGCTGGAGCAGCGCGAAATCCGGGCGCCCGGCCTCGTCCAACGTCACGATCTCCCCGTCGAGCAGCACCGGTCGGCCTCCGACCAACCCGCTGAGCACGGCCAGCTCGGGATACCCACCGGTGACGTCGTTTCCCTTGCGGCTGTACAGCCGCACCTGATCGCCGGCGGCCGCAGCGACGGCGCGCACGCCGTCCCACTTGAACTCGAACGCCCAGCCAGGACCCGACGGGGGCTCGCCGGCCGTCGCCAGCATCGGCGCCACCGGCTCGGGCAGCTCAGAGCGGCTTGTCGTCATCATCCCACAGCCTGCCCCTTTGCCTGCGCACGCGCGCGAGCGGTTGACGGATCGGGCGGCGGGTAGATATAGCGCACCACGGATGGGGAGGACCGCCGATGATCTCGCCCTCGACCGCGATGAGAACTGGGGCTCTGCGCCGATGCCCCCGATGAGCGGCCGCTCGCGGGAGCTGGCGGTCCCCGGCGGCGGGAGCAGGAGCGGGTGTTGGCCGCCCGAGTTGGTTCGTGGCTGGCGTGGTGGGTTCTTCTCATGACGTTATGGATAGTTCTGGACTGGTCACTCGATGTCGCTGAATTGTTGGTGGGGGCTGGAGTCGCCGCGGCTGGGGCAGTTGCGGCCGAGCTGGTCGGGCATCAGACCGATTCGCATTTCCGCGTCCGCATCAGATGGTTGCCCCCGCTGTTGCGTCTGCCCGGTCAGGTGATACGTGGCACCGTCATTATTCTTGCCGCCTTGGGGCGACTGCTGATTCGTGGGGAGCGGCCGGTCAGCGGATTTCTGGAGGTATCCAAAGCTTGGGGCGATGAGTCAACAGAGGGGGTTAGCCGGCGGGTGCTCTCGTGGGCGGCACCTCGATGGCGCTCAACACTTTCGTGCTCGGGATGGCCCGGGAGCGTGACGTCATGGTGGTCCACCACCTGGTGCTGCCGGCGCAGCAAACAGCTCGATGAACAGCTTCGTGGCCGCCGCCATCGGGATACTGCTGGGGGTGATCCCCTTGGGTATCGTCGCCTGGCGCGGCACAGCCGTGCTCCGCGTTACCGGCGGCGTCTTCTACGGGCTCGGCGACCCACCGTCGGAGGCCGCAACGATGGCCGAGGTCCGAGACCGACGAAGTCAAGAGCCGCACCCCTCTGTCGATGATCATCCCGTCGGCCGCGCTGGTGGCTCTCGCGCTCGCCGTCGCGTCACCACCACTGACGTGGTCACCGGCGTGGGTACTGCCGCCGCCAGTCTTGTACTAGCTTTGATGGCCCTCTACTGGCGACGCCTGCCCGTTCTGCGGCGGGGCGTCGAGCCCGGAACTGGGCTGGTAGGACCGGCCCGGCGGTTCCAGAGCGGGGTGGTCAACGACTACGTGACCTGGATGGTAGTGGGGCTAGCGTGCATCGGTGGAGCGCTCGCCTTCGCCATCCGCTGAACCGATGGCGCCCGGGGCACTGAGTGCGGTGCGTAACGCTCCAAACACGTCGATTTCCCGGGACAACCGCAACGAGTCCTGGCACGGCGGCTGTATCCAGGTGATCGGCCCTTGTGAGGTCATGGTGGGTGGCAACGTCAGCGCGCCGGTAACCTCATGCACGCTGGGCGGCCACGGC
>JBHEMR010000112.1:0-19413 GCA_046262495.1 Pseudonocardiaceae bacterium
GCACGAGGTGTCCATCATGGCGGTGCGTCAGACCGGTCGCACCCCTGACGACGTGCCGGCGTGTGGTGCCGGGGCGAACCTGGTGATCGTCACGCACTGCGCGCCGGATGCCGCGCTGCGCTCCACAGTGGACAAGCTGGCCGGCCTGGACGCGGTTCGCGACGTGGTCAGCGTGATGCGGGTGGAGGGTGAGGTCACGTGATACTGCAGGTGACGGCCGGCCGAGCGTGGCCAGGAGTGATCGAGGCCTACCCGGACCGGATCCGGGTCAGCCCCGGCGCCCGGGTGGTGACCCTGCAGGAAGGCGGCACCCCACTGCTGCCCGCGCCCGCGCTGTCGGCACGCACCGGTTGCGAGGTGCTGCTCAAGGTCGAAGGCGCCAACCCCACTGGCTCCTTTAAGGATCGTGGGATGACGATGGCGGTCACCGAAGCGCTGGCCCGCGGTGTCGAAGCAGTGCTGTGCGCCTCGACGGGCAATACCGCCGCCTCAGCCGCCGCCTACGCGGCCCGAGCCGGGATCCCCTGCGCCGTGCTGGTCCCCCGCGGCAAGATCGCGCTGGGCAAGCTGGCCCAGGCCACCGTCTATGGCGCGCGGATTCTCGCCGTGGACGGCAACTTCGACGACTGCCTGGAGCTGGCCCGCAAGACCGCAGCCGACTACCCGGTGACCGCACTGGTCAACTCGGTGAACCCGGTTCGGCTGCAGGGACAGAAAAGCGCCGCGTTCGAGGTCTGTGACGTGCTCGGCCGAGCCCCGGACGTGCATTGTCTGCCGGTCGGCAACGCAGGGAACATCACCGCCTACTGGATGGGTTACACCGAGTACCACACCGACGCGTTGGTGGCCCACCGACCGCGGATGTTCGGCTTCCAGGCCGCAGGTGCCGCCCCATTGGTCCACGGCGCGCCGGTACTGAAGCCGGACACCATCGCCACCGCCATCCGGGTCGGCAACCCGGCGTCCTGGCACGCGGCGACGCGGGCCCGAGACGAGTCCGGTGGCCTGTTCGAAGCGGTCACCGACGAGCAGATCCTTGCCGCTTACCGGCTGCTGGCCGGGCAGGAAGGGGTGTTCGTCGAACCGTCCTCGGCCACCTCGGTGGCGGGATTGTTGCGCGTTGTCGAGGACGGTCGGCTGCCTGCTGGTTCGCTGGTGGTCTGCACGGTCACCGGGCACGGGCTCAAGGATCCCGACACCGCGCTGCGCGACGCGCCCGAGCCCGAACCCACCCCGGTTGACCCCGCCGCGGTGGCCGCCGCACTGGATCTCTCTTGACCATGCCCAGCCCTGCTGCTCGGAAGGTTGAGAGCATGCGGGTCGGGCAGTTGAGGGCTGACTGGTGACTGTGGTGCGGGTGCGGGTCCCTGCGTCCACGGCCAATCTCGGACCGGGCTTCGATGCTCTTGGGTTGGCGTTGGCGCTGTACGACGATCTCGAGGTGACGCCGGTGGCGTCGGGTCTACGAGTCGAGGTGCACGGCGAGGGCGCTGGGCAGGTGCCCACCGACGAAGACAACCTCGTGGTCCGCGCGCTGCGAGCCGCGTGCAGACGGTGTGGTTGCTGGCCGGACGGTTTAGTGCTGCGCTGCCACAACGCCATTCCGCACTCCCGAGGGTTGGGCTCCTCAGCGGCAGCTGCCGTCGCCGGGGTGCTGGCTGGGTATGCGCTCGCGGGAATGCAACCAGACGAAGCAGCGTTGGATCTCGCAGCAGGCTTTGACGGGCATGCCGATAACACCGGCGCCAGCCTGCTGGGCGGTTTGGTGATTGCTTGGCGTGACGAGCAGTCCTTCCGAGCTGTCCGTCTGGAGCCTCATTCGAAGCTGGCGCCGGTGCTGCTGGTACCAGCGGAGACGTCTGTCACCAAGGTCACCCGCGGGCTGCTGCCCGCCGAGGTGCCCCACGCCGATGCGGCATTCACCGCCGGACGAGCCGCACTGCTCGTCCACGCGTTGACGGCCGCGCCGCAACTGCTGCTGGCCGCTACCGAGGACCGGTTGCATCAGTCTTACCGGCGGGCCGCCTACCCGGCGACGGGTCGGTTGGTCGACGCGTTGCGCGCGGCTGGGATTCCTGCCGCGGTGTCGGGTGCTGGGCCGACGGTGCTCGCGTTGCCAGCCAGCGGCGAGGCATTGACCGTGGTGGATACTGCCGGCTTCGCCCAAATGCCACTCGACGTCGCCCGCGTTGGTGCCGGTGTCGAATGGGAGTGATCCACCCATCCGCGGGCCGGATGTTGCCGCGATGGCGCTAGACCGATAGTCTCAGAGGCGTTCAGACACCGTGTGCACGGGCGCCGGTGCCGAGTTCGGGTTCCTCTCACCCGGGCCCTTAATCTCCCGCCCTCCAGTTACGTGGTAGCGGGAAGGCTGGCACCCAGGCTCTTGCCACAGCTGAACATGTCCCGTGCCGGTCGGCTCGAACCGATGCTTTCGGGTACGCGAGCCTCCCGCACCGGATCAGGCGCCGTCCGCATACCGCCGGACGGCGAACAGGCTGGCCCGAGCTACGTCTCGGGTCGGTTAGGAAGGACCTGCGTGAGCGATATCAACTTGTTGGGCAGTGACGTTGTTGCTGCGGACTCTGCGGACCAGCGCTCAGCCGACGAGGCTGGCGGTGCTGTGCCGTCTTCGGGCAACGGGGCGGCGCCGCGGCGCCGTGCCGGGTTGTCTGGAATGGTGATGGCGGAGTTGCGCCAGCTAGCTAGTCAGATGGGCATCTCCAACATCACCGGGATGCGTAAGAATGACCTGATCGCAGCGATCAAGGAGCGCCAGGGCGCCGTCCCCGGGCAGCGGCGTGCGGCTGCTGAGCAGCTCCCGCTCGACGGCCCGGTAGCCGACACCGCCACCCAAACCAGTGGTCGAACGGCTCGGGCAGATATCCAGGCAGGTCCGCCGACGGGAGTTCACCCCGATGCCCCGGCAGCGGAGCGGCACGTTGTCCCCGCCGCCGCGTCGGGTCCCGTTGAGTCGGGCCATGTTGAGTCAGGCCATGTTGAGTCGCTGACTACCGTTGAGTCGCTGACTCCAGATCGGCAAGACCAGGGTCAGCAAGATCGAGGTCAGCAAGATCAGGGCCAGCAAAGCCGTGCTCAGCAGGAGGGTCAGCCGGACGGGGATACCGACGGTGTTGACCGGTCCCGCAACCGACGGCGACGTCCGGTCCGCGGCGGTGAGGTAACTCGCTCCCAAAGTAATCAGACCCAGGGCAATCAGACCCAGAGCAGTCAGACCCAGAGCAGTCAGATTTACGGTGATCAACCCCAGGCTGATCAGACACCGGGCGCACCCAACGTCAGTCAGAACGCGAGCCAGCAGGTCAGTCCGAATGTGGTTGGCCAGAATGGTCCGCGCGGCGACGACGATGATGAGGCCGGCCGCCGGCGTGGCCGTCGTTTCCGCGACCGCAACCGCCGCAACCGCAATGACCGCGGCCCCGACCGCGGCGCCGACCGCGGCCTAGACCGCAGCAGCGACCGCCGAGACGGTGGTGAGCTAGAAGTCCGCGAGGACGACGTATTGTTGCCCGTCGCAGGAATCCTCGACGTGCTTGACAACTACGCGTTCGTCCGCACGTCGGGCTACCTCTCCGGGCCCAACGACGTGTACGTGTCGCTGTCGTTGGTCCGCAAGTACTCGTTGCGTCGAGGTGACGCGATCACTGGTGCGGTGCGCCAGCCTCGCGACGGCGAGCAGCAGCGACAGAAGTTCAACCCGTTGGTCCGGGTCGACAGCATTAACGGTTTGGACGTCGAGCAGGCCAAGCAGCGCCCGGAGTTCACCAAGCTCACCCCGTTGTACCCCAATGAGCGGTTGCGGCTGGAGACCGAGCAGAACGTGATGACCACCCGGGTAATCGACTTGATCTCGCCGATCGGCAAGGGTCAGCGGGCGTTGATCGTCTCGCCGCCCAAGGCGGGCAAGACGATGATCCTGCAGGCGATCGCCAACGCCATCACCACGAACAACCCGGAATGCCACCTCATGGTCGTGCTCGTCGATGAGCGGCCCGAGGAGGTCACCGACATGCAGCGTTCGGTGAAGGGCGAGGTCATCGCGTCGACCTTCGACCGGCCGCCATCGGACCACACCACGATCTCCGAGCTGGCCATCGAGCGGGCCAAGCGGCTGGTGGAGATGGGTCACGACGTGGTCGTGCTGCTGGACTCGATCACCCGGTTGGGTCGGGCATACAACCTGGCGGCACCGGCATCCGGCCGGATCCTGTCCGGTGGGGTGGACTCCACTGCGCTGTATCCGCCGAAGCGATTCCTGGGCGCGGCCCGCAACATCGAGGATGGCGGCTCGCTGACCATCTTCGCCACCGCGCTGGTGGAGACCGGGTCGACGATGGACACGGTGATCTTCGAGGAGTTCAAGGGAACCGGCAACGCCGAGCTGAAACTCGACCGAAAGATCGCCGACAAGCGTATCTTCCCGGCCATCGACGTCAACCCGTCCGGTACTCGTAAGGAGGAGCTGCTGCTGTCTCCGGACGAACTCGCCATCCATCACAAGCTGCGGCGAGTGCTGTCTGGGTTGGAGTCGCAGCAGGCTATTGACCTGGTGCTGGATAGCCTGCGCAAGACCCGGACCAACATCGAGTTCCTGATGCAGGTCTCGAAGTCGACAGCGGGCAACGGCGCCGACTGACAAGGCAGGTGGGGGACCGTACCGGCGGTTGCGCCGAGCTTGACCAGGTCACCGCACTGGCGTTGCTCAACTACGGTCACTACACCTCGATGCGGGTGGACGGCCAGCGGGTGCGGGGCTTGACCCTGCACCTGGAACGCTTGATGCAGGACTGCCGCCGGATCTTCGATGCCGACCTGGATCCCGACCGGGTCCGGCATCTCGTTCGGCGCACGCTGGCCGACACCGCAGGACCGGTTGTGGTTCGGGTGACCGTGTTCGATCCCGATCTCGAACTCGGCCGCCCCGGAGCGGACGCCGAGCCGCAGCTGCTGGTCACCACCCGGCCAGCCGTGACGGCACCATTGCCCGCGCTGCGTCTGCAGTCAGCCCCGCACTGCCGAGAGCTGCCCGACGTCAAACATATTGGACTGTTCGGCGCCCTTCGGTGGCGGCGCATCGCGCAGCGCAATGGCTTCGACGACGCGCTGTTCACCGACGCCGAGGCGACGATCTCCGAAGCGACCACATCGAACATCGGGTTCGTGGATGGCGATCGGATCGTCTGGCCCCAGGCGGACAGCCTTCCCGGCGTGACCATGAGAGTGATCAACGAGGCTCGGCAGTCCCATGCCACCACGGCGCCGGTCACTCTCAGCGACTTAACCGGCGTGGACGCGGTCTTCGCCACTAACGCCGCAGTCGGCGTGCGTTCCGTCACCGCTGTCGACGGTATCCAGTGGGCGGACGAGCATCCCGCGTTGGATATCTTGCGCAGGCAGTATGCTGATATCCCGGCCGAGCTGTTGTAAATCTTGAGGTCAACAGGCGGGAACATCGCGGTACCGCTGACGGTTTACACTGTCACGGCTCACTGCTTCCCACCAGAGCCAGTGCACCGTCCGGCTCCGGTTCACCCCGCGTCCGTAAGCACGGGGACCCGGCGGCCATGAAGAGAGGACATCCATGAAGCAGGGCATCCACCCGGAGTACGTCGAGACGCAGGTCACCTGCGGTTGTGGCAACTCTTTCGTCACTCGCAGCACCAAGCGCGACGGTCAGATTCACGTCGAGGTGTGCTCTAACTGCCATCCCTTCTACACCGGCAAGCAGAAGATTCTGGACACCGGTGGCCGGGTAGCGCGCTTCGAGAAGCGCTACGGCAAACGGCAGAAGTAGGTACGCTCCAAAAGGTACAAAAAGGTGAGCCGCTGTATCGAGTCGAGATCAACACGAGTAGGGGTTGGTGACCGGCGTGGACACCGCGGCAGTTCAGGCGCTGCTGGTGGCGCACGCCGAGCTGGAGAATCAGCTCGCTGATCCAGGGCTGCATGCTGATCCCGATACGGCTCGCAAGGTAGGGCGGCGCTACGGTGAGTTGTCCCGCATTGTGCGGGCGGTTCGTGAGCTGGATCAGGTCCGCGGCGACGTTGAGGCCGCCCGCGAGCTCGCCGCCGAGGATCCGGCCTTCGCTGCCGAAGCTGACGCCCTTGCCGACCGGGTCCCGCGGCTGGAAACCGAGCTAGCCGACCTGTTGTTGCCCCGCGACCCGCACGACGACTCCGATGTGGTGATGGAGATCAAGTCAGGGGAGGGCGGCGCGGAGTCCGCACTGTTCGCCGGAGACCTGCTGCGAATGTACCTCCGCTACGCCGAGCGGCACGGCTGGCGGGCTGAGGTGCTCGATGCCACTGAGTCCGACCTGGGCGGCTACAAGGACGTCACGGTGGCGGTCAAAGCCGCCCGATCCGGGGTATGGGAGCGGTTGAAGTTCGAGGGTGGAGTGCATCGGGTGCAACGAGTCCCGGCCACCGAGTCGTCGGGGCGGATCCACACCTCGGCGGCGGGAGTGTTGGTCTACCCAGAACCAGACGACGTCGAAATCGAGCTTGAGGACAAGGATCTGCGGATCGACGTCTACCGCTCCTCCGGTCCCGGCGGCCAGAGCGTCAACACGACTGACTCCGCCGTGCGCATCACCCACCTTCCCACCGGGACCGTGGTGTCCTGCCAGAACGAGAAGTCACAGATCCAGAACCGGATCCGGGCCACTGCGGTGCTGCGGGCTCGGCTGCAGGCGTTAGCTGACGAGAAAGCTCAGCAGGAGGCCTCCGAGCAGCGCCGCTCCCAGGTCCGCACCGTCGACCGTTCCGAGCGGGTGCGTACCTACAACTTCCCAGAAAACCGGATCTCCGATCATCGCGTCAATTACAAGGCATACAACCTCGATGCGGTGCTCGACGGGGACCTCGATGGGGTGCTGGACGCGCTGATCGAGGCGGATCGTGAGCTGCGCCTGCGGGGCTCGTGAGCAGGCAACCGTTGCGCCTGGCGGTACTAGAGGCGCAGCGGATCCTCACCGACGCCGGAGTGGAGTCTCCCCGGGTGGACGCCGAACTCCTCGCGGCGCACGTGGTCGGGGTGCCGCGAGGGCGGCTGCCGATGGTTCCACTGGTAGACCAGCCCGTGGTCGAGGCATTGCGGCTGCTGGTTTCTCGACGCGCCAAGCGGGTGCCGTTGCAGCACCTCACCGGGACGGCCGCCATGGGTCCCATCGACCTTGCGGTCGGACCCGGGGTGTTCATCCCGCGCCCGGAAACCGAAGTGCTGCTGAGCTGGGGCCTGGCCGCGTTGGACGGTGTGACGCAGCCGCTGGTGGTCGATCTCTGCACCGGCTCCGGTGCGCTGGCGCTGGCGGTGGCGCACGCCAGACCCGATGCGCAAGTCCACGCCGTCGAACGTGACCCGGTGGCGCTGAGCTGGGCGCGACGCAACGCCGACATGCGGGCCGCAGCCGGTGACACGCCGGTAGCGCTCTACGCCGGGGATATCGCCGATCCCGGACTGCTGGTCGCGCTGGATGGAATGGCGCACCTGGTGCTGTGCAACCCGCCCTATGTGCCGCTGGGCGCGGCACTGCCACCTGAGGTGGCCTGGCACGACCCGCCCGTCGCTGTCTTCGCCGGCGACGATGGCCTCGCCGTGATCCCTGACGTGGTGCGGACCGGGACCCGGTTGCTCCGCGAGGGTGGCAGTATCGCGATCGAGCACGACGACTCGCACGCGGAGGCCGTCCCCGCGCTGCTCGCCGCCCGACGGGTCCTCACCGATGTGGCCGACCACGTCGACCTCGCTGGCCGGCCGCGGTTCGCCACCGCCCGGCGCACCACAATGATCAGCCCACAGCTCTTGCCTCATCCAAGTTAGCGAGCGTCTCCAGCGCGAATGCCGCTACCTGTTGCATACCGATGGCGTTGGGGTGAACCGGGGCGGCTGGGCTGGTGGGGACGGTCCCCTCCACCCATTTCTGCCCGGGCAGCTTGCACGCGTCGTGGCCCAGCGAGCTTCCGTAGGAGTCGACGAATGCGGCGCCGTGCTTGAAAGCCTGGTCGGCCAGCATGGTGTTGAGCTGCTGCTCCAGACCGTCCAGGTACGGCACGTCACCGCTGGCGACCGGGAACACCGGATAGCAACCCACCGCCGGCGGTAGGATCCGCAGGTATCCCACCAGCACCACTGTCGCGTGCGGCGAGCGGGCCCGGATACCCTCGAGCACCCGCGCGACCTTGGGTGCTGCCTCGGCGATGCGCTGTGCGTAGAAGTCTCCGCCGCCAGCGGTGGCCTCTCGCTGACACGGATTGCCGAAGGGATCGGTGGCACTGACCCGGACGCAGGTAAAGATGATCTCCGTGAACCCGATATCGTTGCCACCGATGGTCAGCGTGACGAGGTCGGTGTCCCGGCGCAGGGCGTCGAACTGGGGTGGGTTGCTGCCCAGCGGCACCGTCTGCGCAGCTGTCATGTTAACGGTCTGCGCGCCGCTGCAGCTCACATCGGTGTAGTCGTGGATCTGCAGCGTCCGGGCGAGCAGCGCCGGATAGTTGTTGGTGGACCGCTCACAACCGATCGGATCGATTCGCTGTATCGGGATCACCGGGCCAGCGGTGTAGGAGTCACCAAGCGCCACATAGTGCCTCGGTGACTTCCCGATGGTGGCGTCCGAGCTGCCAGGGAACGCCACCAGCACCAGCACGGTCGCTGCGGCAGCGAGGACAGTAGGGCGATACGCGAGCAAGTGAGCCTCCGAAGGGTGATCGGAGACGGATCGTGCCTTCTTGCTCACGTGCTGTCAACGCCGCTGGCGGATCCCGGCTCGTTGTGGGCCGTCGTAGTGTTGCGATCCGTGAGCACTGTTTATGATTGCGCGCTGCCGGAAAGCCGAATGGCTGGGCTGACCGCGGCGGCGGGCGCAGTCCGGGCCGGTCAACTCGTCGTGCTGCCTACCGACACCGTCTACGGGCTGGGTTGCGACGCGTTCTCCGCGACGGCGGTGCAGGGGCTGCTGGCCGCGAAGGGGCGGGGCCGAGCCATGCCGGTTCCCGTGCTGGTGGGCTCCTGGTCCACGGTGGACGGCCTGGTGCTGGGTGTTCAAGCGCGGGTACGCGCGCTAATAGAGGCGTTCTGGCCCGGCGGACTGTCGATAGTGCTCCCGCACGCCCCCTCGCTGAGCTGGGATCTGGGCGATACCCGGGGCACCGTCAGCCTGCGGATGCCGTTGCACCCGGTCGCCCTGGAACTGCTCCGGGAGGTGGGTCCGATGGCGGTGTCGAGTGCGAACCGGTCCGGCGAGCCCCCGGCGACCACCGTCGAGCAAGCCCGCGAGCAGCTTGCCGAGCGGGTATCGGTGTATCTCGACGGTGGGACCGCCGGTGAGATCGCGTCCACCATTATCGACCTCACCGCTGACGAGCCCGTGGTGCTCCGGGAAGGCGCGGTGACCGCCACCCAGATCAGCGAAGTGCTCGGCCAGACCATCCAGGTGGCCCGCTAAAAGCCACACGTGATCGCGATCTCGGAAGAACCAACGGCGCTGACAGCGGCATCCTTCCCAATCTGTGATCATGAGTGACCTGGGGGCGGGCGCCGGTTGGGCTACCGGTGGTGCGCAACCGGCGCGGGGCTAGCCTGCCCAAGTGGGTCCTGTCCCCGTTTCCTCTGGATTACCGCTGCGGGAGTACCTGCTGGTCGGCCTCACCACTGCCGTGGTGACCTTCCTGCTCACCGGGATGGTGCGGCTACTGGCGATCTACACCGGTGCGGTGGCGACGCCGCGCGAGCGCGACGTGCACCGCGCGCCGATCCCGCGGCTGGGCGGGGTGGCGATGTACGGCGGGATCCTCGGTGGCGTCCTGCTGTCTCACCAGCTGCCCGTGCTACGCCGGTCCTTCGAGTTCTCCGGGGACGTCGTGGGGGTGCTGGTCGCCGGCGGCATCATCATGTTGATCGGCGCCCTGGATGACCGGTTCGAGCTAGATTCGCTCACCAAGTTCGCCGGACAGGTCACCGCCGCCGGGGTGCTGGTGCTCTACGACGTGCAGTGGTTCATCTTCTGGGTGCCGTGGAACGGCAGCGCCAGCCGGGTCGGTTCGGTGCTCATCCTGGGCCAGGACCAGGCGGTGTTCGTCACCGTCGCGCTGGCGGTGGTGCTGATCAACGCGATGAACTTCGTCGACGGTCTGGACGGCTTGGCCGCCGGAATCGGATCGATCGCGGCAGTCGCCATCGGGGCGTTCACCCTGCAGCTGCTGTACCGGTCCGGCGGCAGTGTGTCGCTCTACCCGCCGACGCTGATCGCCGCCCTGGTCGCCGGTGCGTGCCTGGGCTTCCTGCCGCACAACTTCCAGCCGGCGCGGATCTTCATGGGCGACTCCGGGGCGATGCTCATTGGCCTGATGTTGGCCGCGGCGTCGACCAGCGCGTCCGGGAAGATCGATCCCAACAACTACGGCGCCACCGACGTGCTGGCGCTGCTCTCCCCGTTATTGGTGGTGGCCGCGGTGCTGTTCGTGCCGCTGCTGGACCTGCTGCTTGCGGTGGTGCGCCGGACACGCGCGGGCCGCAGCCCATTCGCGGCCGATAAGCTGCACCTGCACCACCGGCTGCTGGAGATCGGGCACTCCCATCGCCGAGCGGTGTTGTTGATCTACCTGTGGGCAGCCCTGCTGGCTTTCGGCGCCGTTGCGCTGACGCTGTTCGACGTCTACGTGGTGGTATGGTCGATCATGCTGGGGCTGTTGGTCGCCATGGTGGGTTCGATGATTCCCCGGTTACCCGCGCGCTGATCTCCTCAAGATTCCGACGAAAGGCAAGAAGCGCAGCTAGAAGCAGCTGGGGCGCGCACAGGGCTGACGCGTGAGTGTGATAGCTTTTGCTTTGTCCTACCCGGGGGTGGGATTTTCAGGTCAGGCCGGCCCATCGGCAGTGTTCATGAACGTGGCGTCTCCGCCATGCGCGCTGCCCCTGGACTGCGAGGAGTGTTTTTGAGCGATGGCGGCGGGCGACGTCATACGCCCGCTGAGGTAGGTGGTCGTGGAAGAGCGCAACGGCCCGGAGCTTGCGACGTTACTCGGCCTCGGCGCCGCGACCGCAGCTATTCTGCTGGTTGGCCTCGGCCTGGGATGGTTGGTCGACCAGGTGGTGCACTCGGTTCCGGCGTTCACCTTGGCTGGCTTGGCGCTCGGCATCGCCGGTGCGGGCGTCTATATGTACATCAACTTCACGAAGTTTCTGAAGGAGTAAGCGCTGACGTGACCACGCCTGACGTGACTGCAACGACGAAATCGGTCGTCAATCTTCGCCGGGCCATGCCCATCGCGGCAGGTCTGGGCGCCGTCAGCTTTGTGGTGCTCACGCCAATGGGCTACCCGCTGACGGCGGCGTTCTTTTGCGGTGGACTCGGCCTGGGTCTGCTCAACACGTCGCTCGTCCAGCGTTCCGCGGCGCGCTTCGCGGCCAGTGGCGATCCCAACAAGCGCCGATTCGCGGTGTCAGTGCTGGCCCGGCTCACGCTGATCACCGCGCTCGCTGTCGGCTTGGCGCTGGCGCTGCAGCCCGAGGGTCTTGGGGTATTCGCCGGGCTGGCCGTCTTTCAACTATTGATGATCTTCATTGCGTCGGTTCCCCTCGTGCGGGAACTGCGCCAGTCCGGAGCCGGGGGTTCCCCGGGATGATCGCGCATGTATTGGCCGAGGGTGGGAGCGGCGTATCGGTTGGCGAGCACCCCCAGTGGCATGTTCTCGGTCTGACGATCAACGCCGACACCGTGATCTCCACCGCGATCGCCGCGGTCATCGTTCTCGCGTTCGGTCTTTATCTTGCGGCCAAGGCGACCGCCAAGGTGCCCAGCACTCTGCAGCTGGCCTTCGAGGCGGTCACCGAGCAGGTGGAACGCCAGGTGGAGAGCAACGTCGGCATCCGCACCGCCCCGTTTGTCGTGCCGCTGGCGATCGGCCTGTTCTTCTTCATTCTGATCGCGAATTGGATATCGATCCTGCCGCATGCGACGGAAGAGTACGTCCGGCCGCCGACGGCGGACGTCAACCTCACCTTCGCGATGTCGATCTTCGTGATGATTTTGGTGTGGGTGACGGGAATCCGAGTCCAGGGCAAGCACTACTTCGGCCATTTCGTCGAGCCTTACAAGGCGATGCTGCCGCTAAACATCATCGAGGAGCTGGTCAAGCCGGTCACCCTTTCGCTGCGACTGTTCGGCAATATCCTCGCGGGCACCGTGATGGTCAGCGTTCTCGCGCTGATGCCGGCGGCCGTTTCGTGGTTGCCCACCTCAGCCTGGAAGTTGTTCGACCTCTTCATTGGCGCGCTCCAGGCGTTGATCTTCGCGTTGCTGACGATCATCTACTTCGGAATGGCGGCCGGCCAGGGGGAGGAGGGAGCCACTGACGGTCCGCCTTCGTGACGTCACTCAACTGGCAGGCACAACAAGCCTAGTTTCAGCACAAGAGGGGAAGACATGATTTTCTCTGCACTACTTGCCGCCCAGCAGGGCGGTGGCCCCACCGGCTCGGTCGCGATGGCTGGCGCCTTCATCGGCGGTGGGCTGGCCCTGGCCGGCGGGGCGATCGGCGCAGCGATCGGTGACGGCCTGGCCGGTGGCGCGACCATCCAGGGTGTCGCCCGCCAGCCGGAAGCGCAGGGTCGGCTGTTCACCATCTTCTTCCTGACGGTGGGTCTGGTCGAGGCGATGTACTTTATTAATCTCGCCTTTATGGCGTTATTCGTGTTCGTGCTCGCCACCTAATCTGGGCGGGGAGGACACAGTGATCTCGTCAGGGATGGGAGCCATGAGTTCATACAACCTGGCCGCGGCGGCTGGCGGGGGCAACCTCTTCCTGATCCCCAACGCGACCTTCTTCGTCGAGCTGGTGATCTTCCTGATCGTGCTCGGTGTGATCTGGCGCTACGTGGTGCCACCTGTGAAACGAGCCGCGAACGAACGCCAGGAGATGGTCCGGCGGCAGATCCAAGAGAGCCAGCAGGCCAGCGAGCGGCTGGCCGAGGCGCAAGCCCGCTACTCCGCGGCGCTGGCCGAGGCGCGCGTCGAGGCGGCCAAGATCCGGGAGACTGCCCGGGCTGATGCGCAGGAGATCAAGGACGAAATGCGTCAGCAGGCCGAGCACGAGGTCGCCCGGATCCGCGAACGCGGCGCCGAGCAGTTGGCGACCCAGCGCGAGCAGGTCGTCCGCGAGCTGCGTGGCGAGCTGGGCAAACTTGCCGTGACGCTGGCTGGTCGGATCGTCGGCGAGTCGCTAGCTGACGACGCCCGCCGTGCCGGCACGGTGGACCGCTTCCTCGACGAGCTGCAGGGGATGGCAGCCCCCCAAAGCGACTCCGGCAGTGGCCCAAAAGACGAGGCCACCAAAGACGAGGCCACCAAAGACGAGGCCACCAAAGACGAGGCCACGAAGGGTGAGGCCGCGAAGGACGAGGTTCCCGAGAACGGAACCGTCGAAGCCGCCGCCTCGATACCCAACGCGCGGCGGAGGCGTTGATGCAGCCGGCCAGCAGGGCGGCATTGGCCGCGGCCCGGGAGCGGCTCGAGAGCCGGATCGGCGACGCCAGTGCGCAGGACCGCGACCGCTTGGGTGACGAGCTGGGCGCCGTCGCAGCGATCCTCGGTGAGCAGCCAGTGATCCGGCGGCACCTCGCCGATTCCGCGGCGCCTGAGCAGGTCCGGCGGGAATTGGTCGAGGCCCTGTTCGGTGGCAAGGTGAGCCCGCTCACCGTCAACATCTTGGACGACGTCGTGAGCTCCCGCTGGTCTCGGCCGCTGGATATGGTCGACGGCGTCGAAGAGCTGGCCTGGCAGGCGTTGCTGGGCCTCGCGGAGCAGGACGAAAGCCTCGATGACGTCGAAGATGAGCTGTTCCGGTTCGGGCGAATCCTGGTTGCGCAACCGCGGCTGGCGACGCTGTTGGGGGATGAGACCGCCCCCGCCGCACGGCGCGTGGAGTTGCTGGACACGGTGCTGGCCGACCGAACCCGTCCGGTGACCCGCCGTCTTCTGGAGCAGTTGGTCCGGGCGCCACGACGGCGCGCACTCGACGAGATCGTCGAGAGCCTTGTTGATCGAGCAGCGGCGCGCCGGGAGCGCTCAGTGGCCCATGTCACCGCGGCTGGCCCGCTGTCGCAGCGGCAAGAGCAGCGCCTGCTCGACGTCCTCAATCAGATCTACCGGCGGCCGATGTCACTTAAGGTCGATGTCGACCCCGAGCTGCTCGGCGGCCTGGTGATCAGGATGGGCGACGAGGTGATCGACGGTAGCGTCGCGGCCCGGCTGGCCCAGGCACGCCAGTGGATGTCCCGATGAACTGCGCGGCGAACAGGCAAGATGGCGAACAACACGCACGGTGCCAGGAAGCAAAAGAGCAACAAGAGAGCAGGGGCCGATAGCCATGGCGGAGCTGACGATCTCCTCGGACGAGATCCGGAGCGCGATCGAGAACTACGTCACTTCCTTCTCGACCGAGACCTCGCGGGAGGAGGTGGGCACCGTCATCTATGCCGGTGACGGCATCTCCCGGGTCGAGGGGCTGCCGTCGGCGATGACCAACGAGCTGCTGGAATTCCCTGGCGGTGCGCTCGGCGTCGCACTCAACCTCGACGTGCGAGAGATCGGTACCGTCATCCTGGGTAACTTCGAGGAGATCGAGGAAGGCCAAGAGGTCAGGCGCACCGGAAAGATCCTGTCGGTGCCGGTCGGGGACAACTTCCTCGGCCGGGTGGTGGATCCGCTCGGCATCCCGCTGGACGGCCTGGGCGACATCGTCGCCGACGAAGAGCGAGTCCTGGAGCTGCAGGCGCCCTCGGTGCTCGACCGGCAGCCGGTGAAGGAACCGCTGCAGACCGGCATCAAGGCGATCGACTCGCAGACCCCGATCGGTCGCGGTCAGCGTCAGCTCATCATCGGTGACCGCAAGACCGGCAAGACCGCGGTGTGTGTCGACACCATCATCAACCAGAAGTCGAACTGGGCAACCGGTGACGCGGCCAAGCAGGTGCGCTGCATCTACGTGGCAATCGGCCAGAAGGGCACCACGATCGCGGCGGTCCGCCAGAGCCTGGAGGATGCCGGCGCGCTGGCGTACACCACCATCGTCGCGGCTCCGGCGTCGGATTCGGCCGGTTACAAGTGGCTCGCGCCCTACACCGGTTCGGCGATCGGCCAGCACTGGATGTACCAGGGCAAGCACGTCCTGATCATCTTTGATGACCTGTCCAAGCAGGCGGAGGCGTACCGGGCCATCTCACTGCTGCTGCGCCGCCCACCGGGGCGCGAGGCCTACCCGGGCGACGTGTTCTACCTGCACTCGCGGTTGCTGGAGCGCTGCGCGAAGCTGTCCAACGAGCTGGGTGCGGGATCGATGACCGGGCTGCCGATCATCGAGACCAAGGCCAACGACATCTCGGCCTACATCCCGACCAACGTCATCTCCATCACCGACGGTCAATGCTTCTTCGAGTCCGACCTGTTCAACCAGGGTGTCCGGCCGGCGATCAACGTCGGAGTTTCGGTCTCCCGGGTGGGTGGTGCGGCGCAGATCAAGGCGATGAAGTCGGTCGGTGGCACACTGCGGCTGGAGCTGTCCCAGTATCGCGAGCTGGAATCGTTCGCGGCGTTCGGGGCGGAGAACCTCGATGCCACCTCGCGACGCCAGCTCGAACGCGGCGCTCGGCTCACCGAGCTGCTCAAGCAGGCCCAGTACACGCCGATGCCGATCGAGGAGCAGGTGGTGTCGATCTTCCTCGGCACCCGGGGACACCTGGATGAGGTGGCGGTTGCTGACGTCCGGCGCTTCGAGTCGGATTTCCTCGCCGAGGTCCGCCGGCATCATAAGGGCATCCTTGACGCGATCCGGGAGACCAAGCAGTTCAGCGAGGACACCGAGCAGCAGGTGGTGGACGCGGTGACGGCTTTCAAGAAGCAGTTCACCACGGAGGACGGCTCCTCGTTGGGTAAGGAAGACGAGGCCGAGCCGATGGACGCCGACGATGTTGAGCGCGAATCGGTCAAGGTCGCCAAGCGGGACTCGAAAAACCAGGACTCGAAAAACCAGGACTCGAAAAACAACGCGAAGAAGTGACGGATAATGGCAGCGCAGCTCAGAGACCTCCGTCGCCGGATCCGCTCGATCCAGTCCACGAAGAAGATCACCAAGGCGATGGAGCTCATCGCCACCTCGCGGATCTCCCGGGCCCAGGCGCGGGTCGAGGCGTCCCGGCCGTACGCACGGGAGATCACCAAGGTGCTCTCCGCGCTGGCCAGCGCCGCAGGCACGCTGGACACCCCGCTGCTGGTCGAGCGGGAGAACCCGACCCGGGCGGCGATGCTGGTGGTGACCAGCGATCGCGGCCTGTGCGGTGGTTACAACGCCAACCTGATCCGGGCCGCCGAGGAGCTGCGTGCGCTGCTGCGTGAGGAGGGGAAGTCCGTGGCGCTGTATCTGATCGGTCGCAAGGCGGTGAGCTACTACACGTTCCGTGAGCAGCCTATCGAGCAGTCATGGACGGGGTTCTCCGAACAGCCCTCGTACGAGGACGCTGCCGCCGCAGGCAACGTGCTGGTAGGCGCGTTCCTTGCCGGAACCGACGACAGCGCTGATTCTGGGCAGGCTTCCGAGCGTAGCTCCGGACCGGACGAGGTACCGGGCGTGGACGAGCTACACATCGTCTACACCGAGTTTCGGTCCATGCTCACTCAGACGCCCCAGGCGCGTCGGATCGCGCCGCTGGAAGTCGAGTACGTCGAGAACAACACTGCCGACGACGACACCGATCACGCTAGCGACCAACAGCAGCGGCCGCGCTCGGATGGTCCGGGACCGCTGTATGAGTTCGAGCCCGACGCCGACGAACTCCTCGGCCATCTGCTGCCCAAGTACATCAATACCAGGATATATGCGGCGCTTCTGGAGGCCGCGGCATCGGAGCAGGCCGCCCGCCGTCAGGCGATGAAGAACGCTACAGACAACGCCACCGATCTGATCCAGGACCTCACACGTGAGGCCAACCGGGCCCGCCAGGGCATCATCACCCAGGAGATCAGCGAGATCGTCGGCGGCGCGGAAGCGCTGGCCGCCGCGGGAAGTGATAACTGAGATGAGCACAACTGAGAAGTCGAACGCCGCTGGCTCCACCTCCGAAGCAGGTACTGGCCGTGTGGTGCGCGTCGCCGGCCCCGTCGTGGACGTGGAGTTTCCCCGGGACCAGCTGCCGCAGCTGTTCAACGCGCTGACAGTGGAGATCGAGCTGGAAGCGCTCCGCAAGACGATGACGCTGGAAGTCGCGCAGCACCTCGGTGACAACACCGTGCGCGCCATCGCGATGCAACCGGCGGACGGCCTGGTCCGCGGCGCCCCGGTGACCGACACCGGTTCGGCGATATCGGTACCGGTCGGTGATCAGGTCAAGGGCCATGTGTTCAACATGCTGGGCCAGTGCCTGGACGCCCCGGACACCAAGTTCACCGGGGATCGTTGGGAGATCCACCGCAAGCCGCCGCCCTTCGACCAGCTCGAAGGCCAGACCGAGATGCTTGAGACCGGGCTGAAGGTCATCGATTTGCTCACCCCGTACGTGCAGGGCGGCAAGATCGGCCTGTTCGGTGGTGCCGGGGTGGGCAAGACGGTGCTCATCCAGGAAATGATCATCCGGGTTGCCCGGAACTTCGGTGGGACGTCGGTGTTCGCCGGGGTCGGCGAGCGCACCCGGGAGGGCAACGACCTGTTCCTGGAGATGCAGGAGGCCGGTGTCCTGAAGGACACCGCGCTGGTCTTCGGTCAGATGGACGAGCCGCCCGGCACCAGGATGCGCGTCGCGCTGTCCGCGTTGACCATGGCGGAGTACTTCCGCGACGAGATGAACACCGACGTGTTGCTGTTCATCGACAACATCTTCCGGTTCACTCAGGCCGGCTCAGAGGTGTCCACCCTGCTGGGTCGGCTGCCGTCTGCGGTGGGTTACCAGCCGACGCTGGCCGACGAGATGGGTGAGCTGCAGGAGCGGATCACCTCGACCCGGGGCCGATCGATCACCTCGATGCAGGCGATCTACGTACCGGCCGACGACTACACCGACCCGGCGCCGGCTACCACTTTCGCCCACCTGGACGCCACCACAGAGCTGTCCCGGGGGGTGTTCGCCAAGGGCATCTTTCCCGCGGTGGACCCGTTGACCTCGTCGTCAACCATCCTCGACCCGCAGTACGTGGGGGAGGATCACTATCGGGTAGCTCAAGAGGTCAAGCGGATCCTGCAGAAGTACAACGAGCTGCAGGAGATCATTGCCATCCTGGGTATGGACGAGCTGTCCGAAGAGGACAAGATCGTGGTTAAGAGAGCCCGGCGGATCGAGCGGTTCCTCAGCCAGAACATGTACTCCGCCGAGCAGTTCACCGGCCAGGACGGCTCGACAGTCCCGCTGAAAGAGACCATCGAGGCCTTCGACAAGCTCACCAAGGGTGACTTCGACCACATGCCCGAGCAGGCCTTCTACCTGTGTGGCGGTCTCGAGGATTTGGAGGCTAAGCACCAGGAGCTCTCCAAGAGTTGACCGTTTAGACTCCATGAGATCCGCTGGAGGGGCAACAACAGGGCAGGGAGATGCGCGTGGCTGAGATGTCCGTCGAGCTGGTGGCGGTAGAGCGCGAGGTGTGGTCGGGCCACGCGAGCTCGGTGTTCGCCAAGACCACCGAGGGCGAGTTAGCCATACTGCCTGGGCATATCCCGTTGCTGGGTGAACTCATTGAGGGCGGCATCGTCAAGGTCACCACCACCGACGGTGAAATCGTGACGGCTGCGGTCTTCGGCGGGTTCCTGTCAGCCACGGGTGACAAGGTGAGCGTGCTGGCCGAGGCGGCTGAGCTTGCCGACGAGATCGATCCGGAGGCCGCCAGGGAGGCACTGGCCCAGGCCGACGCCGACAAGGACTCGGAGCACGCCGACTCGGCACGGGCCAGAGCGACCGCGCGACTGCGGGCAGTCGGTCAGACCGTGTGAGTTTCTTCCGGGTGCGGGGACCGCTATGGGGCTAGCGCGAATCCTGGAGTTGGTCCTGCTAGCCGGGGCCCTAGTCATCGCTGTTCTGGCGTTGCGACGACTCCGGCTGGTGCGTCAAGGCGGCATCGACGTCGCATTGCGATTCCGCCCGAAGGACGCCGGCCGTGGCTGGCACCAGGGGGTGGGCCGCTATCAGGGCGACGACTTCGCCTGGTTCCGGGTTTCCAGCCTGCGGTCGGGCCCAGATCGAGTGCTCGGCCGGGATCGGATCGAGATCGTGGAACGACGGGGTCTGACGGTGCCGGAAAGCTATGCGATGCCCAGCGGGGCGGTCGTGCTGCGCTGCCGCACCGGCGTCGACGAGTTGGAGCTGGCCATGCGGCAGGACACCCTCACGGGTTTTCTGTCCTGGCTGGAGTCGGC
>JBHEMR010000113.1:0-5284 GCA_046262495.1 Pseudonocardiaceae bacterium
GCCAGCTTGTCCACTGTGGAGCGCAGCGCGGCATCCGGCGCGCAGTGCGTGACGATCACCAGGTTCGCCCCGGCACCACACGCCGGCACGTCGTCAGGGGTGCGACCGGTCTGACGCACCGCCATGATGGACACCTCGTGCTCGGCGAAGACCTGCGCCACCTGCGCCAGCACCCCAGGGCGGTCGACCACCTCGAGATTGACGTGGTAGGCGGTCGGGGTGTCCCCCATCGCCTGGATCGGCAGCTCGGCGTAGGCGGACTCGCGCGGCCCGTAACCGCCCGCCACCCGGTTGCGGGCGACGGCCACCAGGTCGCCGAGCACCGCGCTGGCGGTCGGTGCTCCGCCGGCGCCCTGGCCGTAGAACATCAGCGCACCGGCGGCGTCCGCCTCGACGAACACCGCGTTGTAGGCACCTGTCACGGTGGCCAGCGGGTGCGAGCGGGGAATCATCGCCGGGTAGACCCTGGCCGAGACCGACTCGGCGCCGCTTGAGTCGACGACCCGCTCACAGATCGCCAGCAGCTTGACCGTGCGACCGAGCTGCCGGGCGGCGAGAATGTCAGCGGCGGAGACCTCGGCGATACCCTCCCGGTAGACGTCGGCGCTGGTCACTCTGGTGTGAAAGGCCAGCGACGCGAGGATGGCGGCTTTGGAGGCGGCGTCGTAGCCGTCTACGTCCGCGGTCGGGTCGGCCTCGGCGTAGCCCAGGGCGCTGGCCTCCTCCAGCGTCTCGGCATAGCCGGCCCCGGAGCTGTCCATAGCGGACAGGATGAAGTTGGTCGTGCCGTTGACGATGCCGGTGACGCGGGTGATCCGGTCCCCGGCCAACGACTCCCGCAGCGGGCGCAACAGCGGGATCGCCCCGGCTACCGCGGCCTCGAAATACAGGTCGCTACCGGCAGCGTCGGCTGCGGCGTACAGCTCCGGTCCGCACTCGGCGAGCAGCGCCTTATTGGCGGTGACGACGCCGCGCCCGGCGCGCAGCGCGGCCAGCAGCAGCGGCCGGGCCGGTTCGATGCCACCGATCACCTCAATCACGACGTCGACGTCGTCGCGGCTGATCAGTTCGGCGGCGTCGGTGGTGAGCAGTTCGGCGGGCACCTCAGGATGGCGTCGGGGGCGTCGCACCGCCACCCCGACCAGCCGCACCGCCGTGCCGACCCGGGCGGCGAGTTCCGCGGACTGATCGGTGAGCAGCCGCAGCACCTCACGGCCCACGGTGCCGCAGCCCAGCAGTGCCACACCAATAGGTCTGCTCACGAGACCTCCAGGGACAACAGATCGGCCAACGTCTCCCGGCGCAGCAGCAGCCGGTGGGAGCCGTCGCGCACCGCAACGACCGCCGGGCGCGGCACCAGGTTGTACCGGCTGGACATCGAGTAGCAGTACGCGCCGGTGCTGGCGACGGCCACCAGGTCGCCCGGGGCTAGATCGTCGGGCAGCCAGCAGTCCCGGACCACCACGTCACCGGTCTCGCAGTGCTTGCCGACCACCCGGGACAGCGCGGGCCGCGCCTCGGAGAGGCGCGACACCAACCGGCAGTCGTAGCTGGCGTCATAGAGTGCAGTGCGCACGTTGTCGCTCATCCCACCGTCTACCGAGACGTAACGTCGCTGGGTGGATGCCACCACGGTGATGTCCTTGGTCGTGCCCACCTCGTACAGGGTCACCGTGCCGGGTCCGGCGATCGCGCGGCCCGGCTCGACGACCAGGTCGGGGGTGGGCAAGCCGGCCGCCTGGCACCGGGCTTCCACGATGGCCCGCAGATGCGCCGCCAGCATGGCCGGTCGCGGCGGATCGTCGTCTACGGTGTAGGCGATCCCCAGGCCACCGCCAAGATCCAAGATGGACAGGTCGGCGAGGGAGTCCGGCCCATGCTCGTCTCGGATCGCTGCGAGCAGACCGACCATCCGATGTGCCGCGAGCTCAAAGCCGTCGGCGTCGAATATCTGCGATCCGATGTGGCTGTGCAGCCCTACCAGGTGCAATGTCTCGGACTTGAATACCCGGCGGACGGCTTCGGCGGCGTCTCCGGCGGCCAGCGAGAACCCGAACTTCTGGTCTTCGTGCGCGGTGGCGATGAACTCGTGGGTGTGCGCCTCGACGCCGACAGTCACCCGGATCAGCACCGGCTGTATGACGCCGTGACGGCGGGCGATGTCGTCCAACCGGGCGATCTCCAGAAAGGAGTCGAGCACGATCGCACCGAGTCCGGCCGCGACGGCGGCGGTTAGCTCGTCGGAGGACTTGTTGTTGCCGTGCATCGCGATACGGTGCGCGGGGAAACCCGCATGCAACGCGACGGCGAGCTCGGTGCCGGTGCACACGTCCAAGCTCAAGCCCTGCTCGTCCACCCAGTGAGCGACCTCGGAGCACAGGAAGGCCTTGGCCGCATAGTGCACCCGCTCGGGGGCGCCGAAGGCGGCGGCATGTTCGGCGCAACGAGCCCGGAAGTCTGCCTCGTCCACCACGAACAGCGGCGTGCCATAGGTCTCAGCGAGCTCGCCGACCTCCACACCGGCCAGCCGCACCGCGCCATCGTCGCCGCGGTGCGCTCCGCGCGGCCATACCGCTGGGTGAAGGGCGTTCAGCTCGGCCGAGCCGACCGGGCAGGGGCCCGCGGTGGAGGACCGGGCCAGCACGTCGGCGTGGCGCGGGCCGGCCGGGTGCGCCCTCACATCCGCTCCGGTGCACAGGCCCCGAGCAGGCGGAGGCCGTTGGCCAGCACCTGCCGGGTCGCCTCGCACAGCGCCAGCCGTGCGGCGTGCCGCGGATCCGGTTGCTCATCGCCCATCGGCAGTACCCGGCAGCGACCGTCGAACCGGTGATACGTCATCACCAGCTGCTCCAAGTAACGGACCACCCGGTGCGGCTCGCAGAGATCCGCAGTCCTCGACGACGCCGCTGCCACGATGCGCGGGAACTCCCCCAGCGTTCGGATCAGCTCTCCCTCCCGCTCGTGGTCGAGCAGGTCGAGCTGGGCGCCCTGGTGGGTGATCCGGAGGTCGGCAGCGTTGCGGGCCAGCGCGGCCAGCCGGGCGTGCACGTACTGCGCGTCGCGCACGGTTGGTAGCTCTTCGACGCCGGCCAACCGGGCGGCAGGCCCGTCTTGAAGAGCACCGAAGCGCTCCCCTGCCGCGATTACCTGCGCGACGATGTCGCCCTGAGCGCCGGCCGCCAACCGCAGGTTGAGAAAACCGGGGCCGGCGACCTGCACCGACTGCACTCCGTGGCGCTGCGCCAGCGCGTGCGCCAGCCAACCGGCGAGCTCGCGCGGTGGCACACCCGCCCTCGTCCCGGTCTGCAATGCCACGTTAGTCGCGTAGTCGCCGTGTTCGGCGACGCGCGGCCGTTCGACCGTCACCGTCGCCGGAAGCACGACGGGGTCCAGGCCGCGGCCGGTCAGCACGTCGAGGGCGACGGACCGAACCAGGTCGGCGAGCGCGGCGGGGGTCACGCCTGCGAGTCTAGGTGAGGTATAGCGCCGAGCCGCCGAACCAGTGTGGACACCCGGGCTCACGGGCCCTTGACGGGCAATCCCTAGACTGGCGCCGCGGTCGGGCAGCAGACCCCCATGTGAGTGAACACAGGTGAATCAAAACCGAGGACCCATGCCCAGTGGTAAGAGCAGCAAAGCGGTGCGCAACGCTCGTTCGGTGGTAACGGCGACCAAGCCGAGGCCATGGGGCACGGTAGTGGCGGTGCTGACCGTCCTCGTGTTCGCGGTCGGCATCTTCGGCTACCTGTACACCCAGTACGAGGACCGTCGCGCCTTCACTCCCACCGCCAGCGACAAGGACCCCTCGACTCACATCAAGGGGATCGTCGTCCAGAACTACGGGGCGGCCAACCGCGGGCACATCGGCTCAGACAAGCGGGTCGCTTACGACCACAGCCCGCCCTTCGGTGGTCCGCACGACGGGACCTGGGCCGCCTGCAACGGCGTGGTCTATTCGGCGGCCGTGCGCAACGAGAACATGGTTCACGCCCTCGAACACGGCGCGGTGTGGATTGCCTACAACCCAAGCAAGATCAGCGGTCCGGCGCTGCAATCACTGCAGAACCGGGTGCAGGGTTCGAACTACCTCATGCTGTCGCCCTACCCCGGCCTGGACGCGCCGATCTCCCTGCAGTCGTGGGGACACCAGCTCAAGCTGACCAACCCCGCCGACAAGCGGATCGATCAGTTCATCCAATCCCTGCGGCTCAATCAGTACACCTACCCCGAGGTCGGCGCCAGCTGCGACGAACTCGCAGGCCTGTTCGATCCGGCGAAGCCGCCACCGTTCGTCGCCACGCCGCCTGGTCCGGATGCGATTCCGATGACCTACGGCGGCGGCCGCGGCGTCACGCCCGGTACCGGGGAGGCCCCGACGGCTCCGGGCGGGACACCTGGCCTACCTGCAGGTGGGTGAACCACGCGATGGCACAGACGTTCACCGAAACCGATTCCGGCGGTATGACCCACATCAGCACTGAAGTCGCCCCGCAGCCGCGAGCGCGCTGGATCCGCTGGTTTGTGTGCGCCGGTGTGTTGCTCGCCGTGCTGCTGCTCGGGACGGCGCTGGGTATGTTTCTCACGGGCGGGTCGGCTCAGCTTAAGGGTGGTGCGGTGGACGTCGGCTTCGCCCAGGACATGTCGGTGCACCACCGCCAGGCGGTGCTGATGGCCGGTCAGGCCCGGGATCGCAGCACCGACCCGGCG
The DNA here is from genome assembly GCA_046262495.1 of Pseudonocardiaceae bacterium. GTDB lineage: Bacteria > Actinomycetota > Actinomycetes > Mycobacteriales > Pseudonocardiaceae. The sequence goes on from JBHEMR010000113.1 coordinate 4,708, forward strand.
ATCCGGTTGATCGCCTTTGACATCGAGACCAACCAGCTGCAGCAGATCGGTCAGATGCAGGGGTGGCTGAGTCTGTGGAACGCCGCGCCACTTCCGAACGGCCGATACATGACCTGGATGGCTGGGACTTCGTCAATGCCGGGGATGGCGCACGGCACCGGACCGGCGACGGTCGGGGCGGAGATGATGCCGGGGATGGCGTCGGCTGCTGATCTGCAACGGCTTCAGGCGTCTAGCGGTGGTCCCTTCGACGTGCTTTTCCTGCAACTGATGCTCCGTCACCACCAGGGCGGCACGCCGATGGCCGGGTACGCCGCTGAACACGCCGACAGCGCTCAAGTACGCAACCTGGCTGAGAAGATCGTCATCTCGCAGGGCGCTGAAAGTGATTACCTGGCCCAGCTGATCTCCCAGCGCGGGGCGCAACCACTACCGCCCCCGAGCTGAGCACCGCCTGGCTTGGGCGTGCATAGCCAGTACCGGGTAAGCTTGCGCGCGGCATGCCCCCGTAGCTCAGGGGATAGAGCACCGCCCTCCGGAGGCGGGAGCGCAGGTTCGAATCCTGCCGGGGGCGCCA
>JBHEMR010000114.1:0-6266 GCA_046262495.1 Pseudonocardiaceae bacterium
GTGATGGCCGAACGGCACGTGTCCATCGGTGGCACCACCTATCCGATGCCCACGCCGTTCCTCGTGCTCGCCACCCAGAACCCCATCGAGAACGAGGGCGTCTACCCACTTCCCGAGGCGCAACGCGACCGGTTCCTGTTCAAAATCCAGGTGGAATACCCAACAGTAGAGGAGGAGCGCGAGATCATCTATCGGATGGGTGTGCATCCTCCCGAGCCGCACCAGGTGCTGGACCCCGCGGAGCTGATCCGGCTGCAAGAGGTTGCCGCACAGGTGTTCGTGCATCACGCACTGGTCGACTACGTGGTGCGGTTGGTCCTCGCCACTCGGACACCTGCTGAGCATGGCCTGTCCGATGTGGCCGGCTGGGTCGCCTACGGCGCCTCACCACGGGCCAGCCTGGGGATCGTCGCGGCAGCCCGAGCGTTGGCGTTGATCCGCGGACGAGACTACGTCTTGCCGCAGGATGTCGTGGACGTATCGGCCGACGTGCTACGACACCGCCTGGTGCTGTCCTACGACGCGCTGGCCGACGGTGTGCCGGTCGAACACATCGTCACCCGCGTACTGCAGACCGTGCCGCTACCACAGGTGTCCGCCCGTCCGCAGAGCACCGGCCCGGTTGCAGCTGATCCAGGAACGCCTGCCGGGGTCGCGGGCCCGAGCTGAGTGACCGGATGACGGCGCGCAGCGAGTGGGGGCAGCGGCACCATTGGGCGCCGCCAGCGCTACGCGAGGGACGCATGGAGGCGGGACTACGCGCGTTGGAGCTCACCGTGCGGCGCCGGTTGGACGGGCTGCTACAGGGCAATCACCTCGGCCTGGTGCCGGGGCCGGGTACCGAGCCGGGAGAGGCCAGGCGATACCAGCCCGGCGACGACGTCCGGCGGATGGACTGGGCGGTTACCGCACGCACCACTGAGCCGCATATCCGAGATACCGTCGCCGACCGTGAGTTGGAAACGTGGCTGGCCGTGGATCTGTCGGCCAGTCTGGACTTCGGTACGGCGGAGTGTGACAAGCGCGAGCTCGCGGTGGCTGCCTGTGCCGCCGTGACGCACCTGACCAGAGGCGGCGGGAATCGCATCGGCGCCGTGGTCAGCACCGGCGCCGAGGTGTTACGGATACCCGCACGCGGTGGTCAGCCACACGCCCGCGGGATGATCCGCCGGATCGCCGAGGTGCCGCGCGCCACCGAAGGTATCCGCGGCGATCTCGCCGGAATACTCGAACAGCTGTGCCGTCCGCCGCGTCGACGCGGTTTGGTCACAGTGATCTCGGACTTCCTCGGTCCACGATCTGGGGATGTGTTCGACTGGGAGCGGCCGTTGCGCGGGCTGGCCGGCCGGCACGACCTGATCGCGATCGAAGTCTTGGACCCACGCGACCTCGAGCTGCCCAACATGGGCACCGTTGTGCTCGCGGATCCAGAGACCGGGCGGCAGAAGGAGGTCGTGACCACCCCGCTGCTTCGCCGGGAATTCGCCGCCGCAGCGGTCGCGCATCGTGACGAGGTCGCCGCGACGCTGCGGCGATGCGGTGCTGGGCAGCTGACGCTGCGCACCGACTCGGACTGGGTTTCCGACATCGTTCGTTTCGCGGTCAACCGCAAGCGCCACTGGTCGGGCGGTGGCACATGAGGCTGACCGGGTTCACCAGTCCGCTGTGGTTCCTGCTGCTGGTGGTAGTCACTGCGCTGGCGGTCGGCTACGTGTGGATGCAGCGCCGGCGGCGCCGGCAAATCCTGCGGTTTGCCAATCTCGCCATGCTGGAACGGGTAGCGCCCCATCGTCAGGGCTGGTACCGGCACCTGCCGGTGGCGCTGCTGCTCGGCGGCCTGGTGTTGTTCACCGTTGCGTTGGCTGGTCCCACCGCGGAGCAAAAGGTGCCGCGCAACCGGGCGACCGTCATGCTGGTGATCGACGTGTCGCTGTCCATGCGGGCCACTGACATCGAACCGACCAGGATTGCCGCGGCACAGCGGGAGGCGAAGAGGTTCGCCCATGACCTCACTCCCGGGGTCAACCTCGGTCTGGTGTCCTTCGCCGGTTCGGCGACCGTACTGGTGTCGCCGACCACCGAACGAGCCTCGGTGATGCGGGCTATCGACAATCTCAAGCTTGCCGAAGCCACCGGCACCGGTGAAGCGATCTTCGCTGCGCTGTCCTCGATCGAAGCGTTCGGCGCCGTGGTCCCAGATGTCCAAGGACCGCCACCGGCGCGCATCGTGCTGCTCACCGACGGCAAACAGACGGTGCCGACACCGGACGGCGACGACTCGCGCGGGGGATTCACCGCAGCTCGCGCCGCGGCCGCAGCCAAGATCCCGATTTCGGCGATCTCTTTCGGCACTGCGTACGGTCAGGTGGAAATCAATGGGGAGCGCCAGCCGGTGCCCGCCGACGATGACTCGATCCGAAGGATTGCGGACCTGTCCGGCGGCCAGTTCTACGACGCTGCCAGCGCTGGCCAGCTCAGCGATGTGGTGAGCACTCTGGGCGAGCAGATCGGTTATGAGACCAAGCGAGCCGACGCGAGTAAGCCATGGCTGATCGCGGGCACCCTTGCCGCGATAGTCGCTGCCGCCGGCGCATTAGCCATCGGGCAACGACTGCCCTGAGGGCTGCTTGTGAATGGCCAACGGCGTCATGACAGTGTCATCACCCTGTCATGACGCCGTCTTGCACTCACAAGCGCGACCGAAGGGAGCGCAGGTGCCCCGTTCCGTTCTTGTCACCGGGGGCAACCGTGGTATCGGGCTGGCCATCGCTCACGCGTTCGCCAAGCAGGGCGATCGCGTTGCCGTGACACACCGCGGATCTGGCGTGCCCGACGAAGTACTCGGAGTGCGCTGCGACGTCACCGACGGCGCGGCCGTGGAGGCAGCATTCACCGTGGCGGAACAGGCGCACGGGCCGATCGAAGTACTCGTCTCCAATGCCGGGATCACCGACGACACCCTGCTGCTCCGAATGACCGAGGAGCAGTTCTCCCGGGTCCTCGACACCAACCTCACCGGCGCCTACCGGGTAGCCAAGCGCGCCGCCAAGAGCATGCTGCGGGCCCGTTGGGGGCGGATGGTGTTCATCTCTTCGGTGGTGGCGCTGTCTGGCGCGCCCGGCCAGGTGAACTATGCCGCCAGCAAAGCGGGGCTGATCGGCGTCGCCAGGTCCATCGCACGTGAGCTGGGCTCCCGGTCGATCACCGCGAACGTCATCGCGCCCGGCTATGTCGACACCGAGATGACCGCGGACATCGGCCAAGCGCGCCGGAATGAGATTTTGAGTTCGATCCCGCTGCGCCGCCAAGCTACCCCCGAGGAGGTCGCCGCGGTCGTCACCTTCCTCGCTTCAGACGCGGCCGGGTACATCACCGGGGCGGTGTTGCCGGTCGACGGCGGCCTGGGAATGGGTCATTGACCAGGGGAGAGGACAACAGTGGCGGGTCTGCTCAACGGCAAGCGACTACTGATCACAGGCGTGATCACTGACGCCTCGATCGCTTTTCACGTGGCGCGGGTAGCACAGGAGCAAGGCGCCCAGGTAGTGCTCACCGGGTACGGCCGGTTGCGCTTGGTGGAGCGGATCGCACAGCGGCTGCCCCAGCCAGCGCCGGTACTGGAGCTTGACGTGGCCGACCAGGGCCAGTTGGACTCGCTGGCGCAGCGCCTCGGTGAGCACGTCGACGGACTCGACGGAGTGCTGCACTCCATCGGCTTCGCCCCGGCGTCCTGCCTGGGGGGAGAGTTCCTCAACGCGCCGTGGGAGGACGTGGCCACCGCGCTGCACGTCTCGGCCTACTCGTTGAAGTCACTGGCGATGGCGTGCCTCCCACTGCTGGGCTCGGGTTCCTCGATCGTCGGGATGGACTTCGACAACCGGCAGGCCTGGCCAGCCTATGACTGGATGGGGGTCGCGAAGTCGGCGCTGGAGTCGGTGTGCCGCTACCTGGCCCGTGACCTCGGCCCGCACGGCGTCCGGGTCAACCTGGTGGCGGCCGGCCCGGTGCGCACGTTGGCAGCCAAGTCCATCCCCGGCTTCGCCGCCTTCGAGAATGCCTGGAACGGTCGTGCTCCGCTGGGCTGGAACATCGACGACCCGACCCCGGTGGCTCGCACGGTCTGCGCATTGCTGTCCGACTGGCTACCTGCCACCACCGGCTCGATGGTGTGGGCCGACGGCGGCTTCCACGCCATCGGCGCCTAGGTATCTCGGCGTTGACCGACGCGCTGTTGGTGCTGTCCTTCGGGGGCCCCGAGGGACCCGACGAGGTGCGACCGTTCTTGGAGAACGTCACTCGCGGCCGGGGTGTCCCGCTGCAGCGGTTGGAGGAGGTAGCGCAGCACTACCTACATTTCGGGGGAGTATCACCGATCAACCGAGGCAACCGCACCCTAATCATCGCAATCGAGCAAGCGCTCGCCAGCGCCAGCCTTGACCTGCCGGTGTACTTCGGCAACCGCAACTGGCACCCGATGGTGGAGGACACTGTCGCCGCGATGACCGCTGATGGGGTGCGCCGCGCAGTGGTGTTCGCCACCTCCGCGTGGGCTGGGTATTCGGGTTGCCGGCAGTACCACGAGGACATCGCTCGAGCCCGGTACGCCGTCGGGCCCGGGGCGCCGGAGCTGGTGAAGCTGAGGCAGTTCTTCGATCATCCGTTGTTCATTGCGGCATGCGCCGACGCACTCCGCGCGGCCCGTGACCAAGCTCGTACCGACGCTCGGGTGGTGTTCACAGCTCACTCGGTGCCGCTGGTCGCGGACGCCGCCGCCGGGCTTGCCGCGGAGGGCGGCCACCGCTACTCCCGGCAGGTTACCGAGGCCGCCCGGCTGGTCGCCGCGGCGGTCGGGGTGGACTCCTACGACGTGGTGTGGCAGTCCCGTTCCGGGCCGCCGCAGGTGCCCTGGCTGGAACCGGGAGTCGTCGACCATCTCGACGCGCTGCGTGCCCAAGAGGTGCCCGGCGTCGTGGTGGCACCCATTGGCTTTATCTCTGACCACCTGGAGGTGGTGTGGGACCTCGATCAGGAGGCACGGCGGCGGGCGACCTCGCTCGGCATGGATTTCGTGCGCGCCGCCACCCCGGGCACCGATCCACGCTTCGCTGAGATGGTGGCGGAGCTCATCACCGAGCAGGTCCGTGGCGCACCCGCCCACCGGTGCTCGCAGGTGCCGGCAGCCGGTCAAGGCGTCAACGGAATGCCCTGCGCAACGCACTGTTGCGAACGCGCTTGAGGAAGGCCGCTCAGCGGCGACCGGCCCGGGCGGTGAGGGCTCGGACTGCTTCGGCCACCGCAGACCGGCGGGCTTCGCGCACCGCGGTGAATAGAGGTCGCAGCGCGGCGGAACGGGCCGCCGCGACCGACGCGGACAGCGCACCGCCGAGGTTGTCGGTGTCCGCGGCGCGCAGGATCGCCTCCACTTCGTCCGCCTGCTCGAGCACCCGTAACGCCCGGGGCGGAGTGCCCTCGGGCCATGGTGGTCGGACCCGGAGCTCCAAGGCTTCGGCGATCTCGCCGCGCACGCCGGGGCGGTGCCGGGCCAGGTCGAGCTCCACCAGTGTCGTTGCCGCCTGGCGGACCGCGCCGCGCAGACCATGCTCGGCATCCGGCAGTTCCGGTTCGGGGGCCGGGGGTAGCGGGCCACTGGCGAACACCGTCCAGCGGAGCACTCCCTCGGCGACCGTATGCGGCACCGCCGCCAGTTCCGCGCCGGTAAAGACGGCGACCTCACCACTGCGCAGCGCCGCCGCCGGGAGCGGTCCCTCAGGCGGCAGCCCGCGGACGTCACCGGGTACCGGCAACAACAGCTGGCCGACGCCAGCCCCAGCCCGTCGGGCCGTGGCGAGCAGACCAACTACAGAGGTCGGGACTTCACCGGGTGCCGGCAGATCAAGCTGTTGCGCGGTGGCCTCGTCTACGGCCACCACCTCGTGCAGACCTGCCCAGGTGTGCAGGCCGTCAATCACAGCGTCAGGGGCGGCGCAGCCGTGCAGCCAGGCCGAGGCCCACACGGTGAATGTCGCGCTGGGGCATGGCACGGAGTAGGAGCGTAGAACGCGGACTCGCAATATGCACACCCGGCGTGGCTGCACCGTGGAATTCGGGCCCCCGGTTACCGTCGAAGACATGTGCCCCGGCGTCGTTCCGAACAGCTCACCGGGTCGTAGCGCACGCTATGGACCGGACCTGCTCCGGCAGCCACGTCGGCGTCGTGAAACTCCAGAGCTGGCCGCCGAGGCGGGCTTGGTGGTGGAGGATGCCGC
>JBHEMR010000115.1:0-4700 GCA_046262495.1 Pseudonocardiaceae bacterium
CGAGGCTGGTGAGGTGCCCGCTGGGTGAGTCTCGGTAGCGATCGGCACCGCCGACTAGGGTGTCGGCGTGCTGCTGTCCGATCGGGATCTGCGGGCCGAGATCGATGCTGGGCGCCTGGGTATCGAGCCGTTCGACGTGAAGCTGCTCCAGCCCTCGAGCATCGACGTTCGGCTGGACCGCTTCTTCCGCGTGTTCGTCAACACCAAGTACACCCACATCGACCCGTCGTTGCAGCAGGACGAACTGACCTCACTGGTGGAGCCTGAGTGCGATGAGCCCTTCGTGCTCCACCCCGGCGAGTTCGTGCTCGGGTCGACGTTCGAGCAGTTCACCTTGCCAGCCGATCTGGCCGGCCGCCTCGAAGGAAAATCCAGCCTCGGCCGTCTCGGTCTGCTGACACACTCCACGGCAGGTTTCATCGACCCCGGTTTCAGCGGTCACATCACCCTGGAGCTATCGAACGTGGCGAACCTGCCGATCACGCTGTGGCCCGGCATGAAGATCGGGCAGTTGTGCTTGTTCCGGCTCTCCAGCCCCGCAGAGCGTCCCTACGGCAGCGCTGGCGTGGGCTCCCGGTATCAGGGCCAGCGTGGGCCCACACCGTCTCGGGCCTACCTGAACTTCCAGCGCACGGACACCCGCCGCTGAGGTTGGCGTCAACCAGGTGTTGGAGCTGGCGTTGCGCGAGGCCCTGGACCTTGGCTACAACTTCTCGGCACCGAGCACGTCCTACTCGGCCTGATCCGCATTCTGCTCGAGAAATCGCCATCCGGAACCGAATAGCGGTCTCGACCACGCAGGAAGCGCTATTCGGAATCGATCGGCGGTGTCGGCGCGCCTCGCTTGACGCTGGTGAGCAAGAGTTGTGCTACGTCTAGTACTTCGGTTTGGTTGGCGGCGGTGCCTTCGGCTGACCGGGTGGTGAGGCCGTCGATGAGCATCACCCGGCAGAACGGGCAACCGGTGGCGATCGCGGAGGTCCCGGTGGCGATCGCCTCGTCGACCCGGTCGAGGTTGACTCGTTTGCCGATGCGCTCTTCCATCCACATCCGGGCGCCCCCGGCACCGCAGCACATCGAACGGTCGCCGTGCCGGGGCATCTCAGTTAGCGCAGCGCCGGATGCGCCGACCAGCTCACGTGGCGGTGAGTAGACCTCGTTGTGCCGGCCCAGATAGCACGGATCGTGGTAGGTGACGGCGGGCCCGTCGGCAGCCGGAACCGGCACGAGCCGCTTGTCCCGAACCAGCTGGTTGAGCAGCTGGGTGTGGTGCACCACCTCGTAATGCCCATCGAGCTGCGGGTACTCCCGGCCCAACGTGTTGAAGCAGTGCGGGCACGTCGTCACGACCTTGCGACGGCCCGGCTCCCGCCCAGCGAACGCCGTGTTGAGCACCTCGACGTTCTGCTGCGCCAGCATCTGAAACAAGAATTCGTTGCCTGATCGACGCGCCGGATCCCCGGTGCAGGTCTCGCCGTCACCGAGTACCACGTAGTTGACGCCAGCGATGTGCAGCAGCTCGGCGGTGGCCCGCACCGTGCGCTTGGCATTGTCGTCATAGGCGCCGGCGCAGCCAATCCAGAACAGGTACTCCACGTCGTCGGGCAGCGTCTCCTCGGTTAACTGCGGGACCTCGAAGTCCAGACCCTTCGCCCAGTCCATCCGGGCGGACTGATTCTGCCCCCAGGGGTTGCCCTTGTTCTCAAGATTGCGGAACAGCGTGCCCAGCTCGGTGGGGAACTCCGCCTCGATCAGTACCTGGTAGCGGCGCATATCGACAATATGGTCGACGTGCTCGATGTCCACCGGGCACTGCTCCACGCAGGCCCCGCAGGTGGTGCACGACCACAGCACATCCGGGTCGATTACCCCACCCACCTCGGCACTACCCACCAGCGGCCGGGCGGCCTGCTCCGGCCCCGATCCGGGAACCCGGCCGAAACCGGACTCGGGCACGTGCCCGTTGCCCGCGGCCAGCGCTAGCACGTCGACGTCGCTGTGGTCCGGGACTGCCTGGTCACCGATCAGGTAGGGCGCCTTGGCGAACAGGTGATCGCGCAGATCCATGATCACAAGCTTGGGGGACAGTGGCTTGCCGGTGTTCCACGCCGGGCACTGGCTCTGGCAGCGACCGCACTCGGTGCAGGTCGCGAAGTCCAGCATGCCCTTCCAAGTGAAGTCCTCGATCTTGCCGCGACCGAAGACATCGTCCTCGCTCGGGTCCTCGAAGTCGATCTCCTTGCCACCGGATTCCATCGGGGGCAACGGGCCCAGCGCCTTGGGCATCCGCTTGGCTGCCACGTTGATCGGCGCGGTGAAGATGTGCAGGTGCTTGGAGTACAGCACGATCACCAAGAAGGTCAGCATCACGCCGATGTGCAGCAGCAGCCCGACGGTCTCCAAGACCTGGTTGGCCCCCGCGCCCAGCGGTGCCAGCAGCGCGCCAGCGGCGTCCGAGGCGAATGCGCCGGAGCGATAGGGGAAGGTGCCGTTGTTGACCTCGGTGCCCCGGAACAGGAACAACGTCCAGATCACGTTGAAGATCATGAATAGGATCAGCCACGCGCCGCTAGTGTGCGAGCCGTAGAAGCGTGACGCCCGCTGCCTGCGCTGCGGCGCCTGTCGAACCCGCATGACGGCGAACGTGATGATCGACGCCAGCACGGCCAGCGCGATGAAGTCCTGCAGGAACCCCAGTACCGGCGAGTGCCCGATCAGCGGGATGGCGAAGTTCTCGTCGAACAGCGCCCCGTACGCCTCGATGTAGACGGTGATCAGAACGACGAAGCCCCAGAAGGTAAAAAAATGCGCCAGACCAGGGATCGTCCAGCGCAACAGCCGCCGCTGCCCGAACACCTCAACCAGCTGGGTCCGTAGCCGCGCGCCCAGGTCCGCGGCGCGGCCGCCCGTCGGCTGCCCGGAACGGATCAGTGCGTATAACCACCACACCCGCCGGCTGGCGAAGACGAGCGTCAAAACGGTCAGCCCGAGGCCGATCACCAGTCGCACTGCCATCACGGCGTCCACCTCCCCGCGGTGCACGAGGTTCCCCTAATCGCACACTACGGCCCGTTACTCGGTAGTAGCTAGATAGCTCACTGGTGCGCTGGCATACCGGCCTCAGCTGAGCCGGGAGCTCGGCTGGCGGCTCTACCCCGGTCCGGAGAGGGGTGGCTGCGGTGGCTACATCATGGTGGTATGACAGCGACACGCGGGGTGGTCCTCGTATCTGGTGCTCCCGGCGCGGGCAAGACGACGCTTGCCGTTCCACTCGCCGCGGCCCTAGGACTGCCGCTGCTGTCCAAGGATCAGATCAAAGAGACTCTTTTTGACGCCCTGGACTACCCCGCCGGCGACCTTCAGGCATCGCGCCGCGCCAGCAAGGCGGCCATGCAGCTGCTGTGGACACTCGCGGAGACGTTCCCCTCGGTGGTGCTCGAAGCGAACTTCAGGCCCCATAGCGACTACGAGCGGTCTCGGATCAACCTGCTCCACGGGCGGCTTGTCGAAGTCTATTGCGCCTGCCCGCCGGCCGTGGCTGCCAAGCGATACGCGACCCGGGGCGCCTCGGTGACTCACCACAGGGCGCACGTCTTGTCACACCTGTCGGACGACCTGCTCGCAGAGTTCGATCAGCCCCTCGGAGTAGGACAGCTGATCCGGGTAGACACCACCCAATCTGTCGAGATGGAGAGCTTGGCGGCCACAATCCGGGCCCTGTTCAGCTCCGGCGTCTCGTTGGGCCAGGCTGTTCGGCGGAATTGATTCCCGTGAGGACGGCGGAGTAACTCCCGGACAGACGGCCAGCCCGGGCCGGGAACAAGGCCGCCGCGTTGGCCGTTAGACCCATCAGTTAGGTTGAGCGGGCTCCACTCAAGTTCGCTTGAGTCAGTTCCAGTCAAGTTCGAAAGGGTTGCTCACATGGCTCGTGCGGTCGGTATCGACCTAGGGACCACCAACTCCGTCGTGTCCGTCCTCGAGGGCGGCGAACCCACGGTGGTGGCGAACTCGGAGGGCTCGCGGACCACGCCGTCGGTGGTTGCCTTCGCCAAGAACGGCGAGGTGCTCGTCGGTCAGTCCGCCAAGAACCAGGCGGTCACCAACGTGGACCGCACCATCCGGTCGGTCAAGCGACACATGGGGACCGACTGGTCTACCACAGTCGACGGGAAGAAATACACCGCGCAGGAGATCAGCGCGCGGGTGTTGATGAAACTCAAGCGCGACGCCGAGGCCTACCTCGGTGAGGATGTGACCGACGCGGTGATCACCGTGCCGGCCTACTTCGAGGACGCGCAGCGCCAGGCCACCAAGGAAGCCGGTCAGATCGCCGGCCTCAACGTGCTGCGGATCGTCAACGAGCCCACTGCGGCTGCATTGGCCTACGGCTTGGACAAGGGTGAGAAGGAGCAGACCATCCTGGTGTTCGACCTCGGTGGTGGCACGTTCGACGTGTCGCTACTGGAGATCGCCGAAGGAGTGGTCGAGGTCAAGGCCACCTCCGGGGACAACCACCTCGGTGGTGACGACTGGGACCAGCGGATCATCGACTGGTTGGTCGACAAGTTCCGCGCGTCGCACGGCATCGACCTGAAGAAGGACAAGATGGCCCTGCAGCGGCTGCGCGAAGCGGCCGAGAAGGCCAAGATCGAGCTGTCCAGCCAGTCCACCGCGACGATCAACCTGCCCTACATCACCGT
>JBHEMR010000116.1:0-13487 GCA_046262495.1 Pseudonocardiaceae bacterium
CGTCAAATAATTGCAAATGATCATGATCATAGCCGCCAGCCGTCGAGGTTGGCGCGGATCGCGGCATCGAACAACTCACCGGGTGGCCCGGCGCCAGCCGGCATCGCGCAGCCCAGCTCCAGTGACACCAGGCCGTGTACGTCCGCCCACAGCGCGGTGGCGATCAGCTCAGGGTTGGCATCGCGTAGTCGACCCGCCGCGACCGCCCTGCGGACCGTGTCGAGCAGCGGGGCGAAGGTGGTCTTGGCGTGTGCGTAATCCTCCGGGGCGGGTTCGAAACCGGGTACCGGGGAACCGAACATCACCGCGTACAGATGCGGGTCAGCCAGCGCACTGGCCCGGTAGGCGCGGCCCAGCGCGAGCAGGTCGGCCAGCGGATCGTCCGAGGGCGTCACCGTGTCCAGATGGGCCGCGAACCTGGTGAACGCTTCGATGAACAAACCCCGCAGGATCCCGGCTTTGCCACCGAATAAGGCGTACACCGCGCTGGTCGAGGTGTCCGCGGCGGCGGCGAGCCGGCGCAGATTCAGCGCGTCCGGGCCCTCGGCGGTGAGCAGCGTCCCCGCGACGTCGAGCAGGCGGATCCGCAGCGCATCGTCGTGCAGTTTGGGTCTGGCCACTTGAGGAGTCTATCGCAACAGTGTTTTATAACAGCGTTTTCGCTTAGACCCGGATGAGCAGGTCGCGGAGCAGGGTGCCCATTCGGACCGCGGAGGTCGCGGCGGTGGCGAGCATCTCCTGCGGGTCCAGGGGGGCGCCGGTGAGGCCGGCGGCGAGATTGGTTACCAGCGAGATACCCAGCACTTCGGCACCTTCGGCGCGGGCGGCGATGGCCTCCAGGACGGTGGACATCCCGACCAGATGGGCACCCAGCACGCCCAGCATGTGAATCTCGGCCGGCGTCTCGAAGTGCGGACCGGGGACCCCGGCGTAGACGCCTTCGACCAGGCTCGGATCGATCTCCCGCGCCAGCGCGCGCAACCGGGGTGAGTAGGTGTCAGTGAGGTCGACGAACTGGGGCCCGACCAGCGGCGAGGTAGCGGTGAGGTTGAGGTGGTCGCAGATCAGCACCGGCTGGCCGACCGCCAGCCCCTCGGTGATGCCACCAGCGGCGTTGGTGAGCACCACCACCCGCGCTCCCGCCGCACAGGCGGTGCGCACCCCGTGGGCGACCTGCGCCGCGCCATGGCCCTCGTAACCATGCGCGCGACCGAGCAGCACCAGGATGCGGCGCTCGCCTAAGGGGCCGCGCAGCTGCACCGACCGAACCGTCCCGGCGTGCCCGATCACCTGCGGTACGGCGAACCCCGGCAGCGTGGCGACCGGCATCTCGACGGCGGGAGCGCCCAGCACGTCAGCCGCGGGGCGCCAGCCGCTGCCGAGCACCACTGCGATGTCGTGCGCGGGCGTCCCGGTGCGTTGGGCCAGCACCGCGGCGGCGTCTCGGGCCAGCTGTGCCGGGTCAGTCACGACCGGCAGCCTAGGGTCAGCATGCCGAAGAACTACGGGCCGGGAACGAACTCCGCCACCACCGGCTCGAACAGCTTCATCCGTCCCGCGCCCTCACGTTCGGTTGGCACGGTGACCGAAACCATCCACAGGTCTGCCCTGACTGGGATCAGCCGCAGGTAGGTGGTGCGGCGCAGCTCACCGCCCTCCTGGGTCCGAAACGTGGCGTCCAGCGCGCCGCCGGACAGGGTCTGTCGCTGGGTCTCGACGAGCTCAGGCACCGCCTGTGCCAGCTTGCGCAGATAGGTGGTCAGGTATTGGTCGACGCCGCCACCGGCGAGCGCTCCAGTGACCCGCTCTACGGCGACGACTTCGGAACCGTCCGGGGAGACGAAGCGCGTCACGGTGTCTGAGTGGGGTCCCAACGCGCGCTGCTCGAGGAACACCGGCCAACCCTGCACAACGGTGACGGTGAACCGTGCCGGCGGGGTGCCGGCCGGCTCGGTCACCTGAAGCGTCCGAGGTATGAGCACCACGTCATCGGCGTTGGCACCCAGGGCAGGCTGGCCCGCCAGGTTGGGGACGGGGGGCCGCCCGCCGGCCACCCGGACGGCACTGAAGCCGGTGATCGCAGCACCGAAAAACGCCACCACGGCGAAGGTCCACAGGATTGCTCTGCGCCCGGCGCTGGTGCCCTTGACTCGACGTGTCGTGGTGTGGCTCTTAGCGGTGTGCGGACCAGCGTCCGACGCCACGGCGAAGGGCAGCGGGCCCGGATCAGTTGCGAGCTGTGCGGTGGGTCGGCGCGGCTTCTCGGGCGCTGCCGGCATGTTTCCGGCGACGTGTACGGGGCCGGTGGCCGCGACGGTACGCATCGCTGATCGGGGCGCAGCCCGCTCAGGTGGTGCTCCCAGCAGCTGGCGTACTTGCGACAACGGGATCCGGCGTGCTGGATCCTTGACCATCAACCCGCTGATCACCTCGGCGAGCGGTCCAGAACACGACGTTGTCGGTACCGCGTCGTGCACCACCGCAGCCACCGTCGCCATCGCGGTGCCCGCGTCGTAGGGGGGCCTTCCCTCGACCGCGGCGAACAGCGTCGCGCCGAGCCCCCACAGGTCCGCCGCAGGGTTGATCGGCCCACCGGACGCGATCTCCGGAGCGATGTAAGCGGGGGAGCCCAGCATCAGGCCGGTAGCGGTCAACGTCTGATCGGCCGGATTGCGGGCGATCCCGAAGTCGGTGAGCTTGATCCGGCCATCGTGTGCCATCAGGACGTTGCCGGGCTTGACGTCGCGGTGGGTGATGCCCGCGGCGTGCGCGGCCTGCAGAGCCGCCGCCACCGCGGCCCCGATAGCGATCACCCGATGCGGCGGCAAAGCGCCGTCGCGCAACAGCTCCGCCAGGCTGGCCGATGCCACCAACTCCATCACCACGAAGGGCGCCGCGCCCTCACGGGCCACGTCGTAGAGGGTCACCACGTTGGGGTGCGACAGCGCGGCAATCGCTCTGGCCTCCCGCAACGACCGCTCCCGCAGCGCGTCCGCCTCGGCGTCCGGGATGCCGGGCGGCAGCAGCACTTCCTTGACCGCAACCGGCCGCCCCAGCACCTCATCGCGCGCGGACCAGACCGTGCCCATGGTTCCCCGGCCCAGCACCGCACCGAGCCGGTAGCGCCCGGCCACCAAGCGGGATGCGGTGTTGGTCACGCGCCCATGATGCCCTGCGTTGTGGTCACCGCCCGCGTGTGTCATACAGATGTGATGGTGGACAAGACATCCCCGAACACCGCCCCGAAGACGGCTCAGTCGGGCTTCGCGGTCAAGCCGGTGTATCACCCAGCGGATATCGCCGACGGGTTGGCGCAGCGACTGGGCGAGCCCGGGGAGTTCCCGTTCACCCGTGGGGTGTATCCCGCCATGTACACCCAGCGTCGGTGGACGATGCGCCAGTACGCCGGCTACGGCAGCGCCACCGAGTCCAACGCCCGCTACCACCAGCTCCTGCGGGCTGGCCAGACCGGCTTGTCGGTGGCCTTCGACCTGCCCACACAGATGGGTTACGACTCCGACGAGGCGATCGCGCACGGCGAGGTTGGCAAGGTCGGGGTCGCCATCGACTCGATCGAAGACATGCGAACACTGTTCGACGGGATACCGCTGGATGAGGTGTCCACCTCAATGACGATCAACGCCCCGGCGAGCGTACTGCTACTGCTGTATCAATTGGTGGGTGAAGAGCACGGCGTGCCGGCTTCGAAACTGACCGGGACGATTCAAAACGACGTGCTCAAGGAGTACATCGCGCGCGGCACTTACATCTATCCGCCGGCGCAGTCGCTGCGGCTCAGCTCGGACATCTTCGCCTATTGCCAGGCCGAGATCCCGCAGTGGAACACCATCTCGATTTCGGGTTACCACATGGCTGAGGCGGGCGCGAACCCGGCGCAGGAGATCGCCTTCACACTGGCCAACGGGGTGCGATACGTGCAGGCCGCGCTGGACGCCGGGATGGTTGTCGACGAGTTCGCGCCGCGGTTGTCGTTTTTCTTCGTCGCTCGCACCACGCTGTTGGAGGAAGTCGCCAAGTTCCGGGCCGCCCGACGAATCTGGGCGCGACTGATGCGGGAGCGCTTCCATGCGCAGCATCCCAGATCGCTCATGCTGCGATTTCACGCGCAGACCGCAGGCGTGCAGCTCACCGCCCAGCAGCCCGAGGTCAACATGGTGCGAGTGACCGCGCAGGCAATCGCCGCGGTCTTCGGCGGCGCCCAGTCATTGCACACCAACGCCTACGATGAGGCGATCGCGCTGCCCAGTGAAAAGGCCGCCCGGCTGGCCCTGCGAACCCAGCAGGTGTTGGCCTACGAGACGGATCTGACGTCCACGGTGGACCCCTTCGCCGGCTCCTATGCGATCGAGGCGATGACCGACGAGGTCGAGGCAGTCGCGGTGGCATTGATTGAAAAGGTGGACGAACTGGGTGGCGCGGTGCCCGCTATCGAGGCGGGTTTTCAGAAATCTGAGATAGAGCGCACGGCATACCAAACCGCTATGGAGATCGACTCCGGTGATCGGGTGGTGGTCGGGCTCAACCGTTATCGGCTCGACGCCGAAGATCCTTACCAGCCGCTGCGGGTGGATCCGGCGATCGAGGACAGTGCCCGCGAGCGGCTTGCCGCACTGCGCTCATCGCGATCCTCCACGGCGGTCGATCGGGCGTTGGATGACCTGCGACGTGCCGCCAAGGACGTCAGCAGCAACGTGTTGTACCCGATGAAGCGCGCGCTCGCCGCCCGCGCCACGGTGGGTGAGGTCTGTCACGCGCTGCGCGACGTGTGGGGTACCTACGTGCCTCCGGACGGGTTCTAACCCGACGCGGCGAAGCACCGCCAGCGACCGATAGGCACAATGTCTCGACGCCGCGAGGCGTGGGGACCGCCGCGGGAGGTGCTGGGTGACATCGTTGAGTTCCGGTTTGCTCCCTGCGGCTGAAGGGCCGCTGGATATCGCCGCCGGTCGAGGCCCGTCCTGGCTGGACGCGTGGCTGTCGAGTCATGGCGCCGACCTCGTGGCCTGGCGCAGACACGTCCACACCAATCCGGAACTCGCCTTCCAGGAACACGGCACCACCGCACTGATCGGCGCGTGCCTCAGCAGCGCCGGTCTGGCGCCCACGCTGCTGCCCGGCGGTACCGGTCTGATCTGTGACGTCGGCACCGGTACCCGGTGTGTCGCCCTGCGCGCCGACATCGACGCACTGCCCATCTCGGAAGCCACCGGGCTGCCGTTCGCCTCCGCTGTGGGCGGCAGGATGCATGCGTGCGGGCACGACGCGCACACCGCGATCCTGCTCGGCGCAGCGCTTGCCCTGGCATCGGCTCCGGCATTGCCCGGCCGGATTCGGATGGTCTTCCAGCCGGCTGAGGAAGTGATGCCCGGTGGCGCCTTGAGTATGCTTGCTGCCGACGCGCTTTCCGATGTGCACCGGATCTTCGCGCTGCACTGCGATCCCCGGTTGGAAGTCGGTCAGGTGGGCACCCGGGTCGGACCGATCACCTCGGCGTCGGACCTGGTCGAGCTGCGGCTGTCGTCGCCCGGTGGGCACACGGCGCGCCCGCACCTCACCGCCGATTTGGTTCATGCCCTCGGGACCGTGATCACCGGCCTGCCTGCGCTGCTGTCCCGGCGGGTCGACCCACGGTCGGGCACCTTGCTCGTCTGGGGAGCGGTGCAAGCCGGCGACGCCGCGAACATCGTCCCGCAGGAGGGGCTGCTTCGTGGCATCCTGCGCACCGCGGACCGCACGATCTGGGCCGATCTGGAGCCACTGGTCCGTGAGCTGATCACCGCCCTGTTGGCGCCCACCGGGGTGGCTTTCGACCTGCGTCATGTCCGCGGCGTTCCGCCGGTGGTCAACGAGGCGGTCAGTACCGAGCTGCTGCGTGACGGTGTCTCCGCGGCGCTAGGTGGCGATGCGGTGGCGGCTACCGAGCAGTCCTCCGGTGGCGAGGACTTCGCCTGGTATCTCGAGCATGTGCCCGGATCTATGGGCCGCCTTGGCGTCTGGGCGGGGCAAGGCGCGCAGCGCGATCTGCACCAGTCGAGCTTCGACCTCGATGAACGCGCGCTGCCGCTCGGCGTGCGGGTCATGGTGCACACCGCACTGGCCGCCCTCGTCTGACCGGCACCAACTGATTACCAGCGCGGAAGTGCTTTTGTCCCGGTAGCCGCCCGGATACCGGGGGAGGATCAGGGACCTATGCCCGCGCAGGGCCGGCTGCGTAGTTCGGCGACGTAGTCCTCCGGGGCGCCGGCCGCCTCAGCAGCGTCGGCGATGACGCCGAGATAGCGTGCCGATGGCAGGCCGCCTTCGTAGGCGTCTAAGACGTAGAGCCAGGCGAGCACCGAGCCGTCGAGCGTGTGCACCCGCAGTTTCAACTTCTTGTGCAGGCCGAAATCCTCGCCTTCCCAGCGGTCGAGCAGCTTTTCGTCCTCGGGGGTCACGTCGTAGATCACGACGAACACCTGGGATCCGGGGTCTTCTACGACGGTGGCCAGGGCGCCTTCCCAGCTAAGGTCCTCGCCGCCGAAAGTCAGCCGCCACCCGATCAGCCACCCGGTCATCGCCGTCGGCGAATGCGGCGCGCGCTGCATCATCTGGGCGGGATCCATGTTGGACCCATAGGCGGCGTAGAGCGGCACGCGCGATAGCGTAGCTGCAGGGCGATGTGTCCCAGCGTTCCCGCCACCGCCATCGTTTACGCGCTGTTCACCGGCGTGCGCACTGAGCGTGTTGAGAATGAGGCAACCGCCCGCGTGCCCACGCGTCTTACGGGGTAACTAAGGCCAGCACGAGGAGGTTGCGGATGCGGATCGTTGCTTGCGGGCTGATCGCTGGCGCCGCCCTGTTGGGTGGTGCCCCAATGGCCATGGCCGACGTGGCCGGCGGCAGAACCAGTGCGGACAGTCAAGCAGCGCCGCAGGCCGAGGTGAGCATGCTGGCGGTGTCACTCACCGTGGGCGGTGCGGTGGCGATGGCAGGATCCGGTGTGGCGCTGGTGCTGACCCGGCGTCGTACTGTCAACCGTCCACCCAATCAAGCGTCCGGTTGACCGCTTTGCGCCACTGGCGGTAGAGCTCCTCGCGTCGTTGCAGATCCATCGTCGGATCCCACTGCCGGTCCGCCGCCCAGTTGGCCCGAATCTCGTTGGCTCCCGACCAGAACCCGACGGCGAGACCAGCGGCGTAGGCGGCGCCCAACGCGGTGGTCTCGCTGACCACGGGCCGAATCACCGGGACGCCCAGAATGTCCGCCTGGAACTGCATGAGCAGCTCGTTGCTCACCATCCCGCCATCCACTTTCAGAGAGGTCAACGTGGCCCCGGAGTCGGCGTTCATCGCGTCGAGCACCTCACGGGATTGGAATGCGGTGGCTTCCAGCACCGCCCTGGCCAGATGACCCCGGTTGACATAACGGCTCAGCCCGACGATGACCCCGCGAGCGTCGGAGCGCCAGTGTGGGGCGAACAGTCCGGAAAACGCCGGCACGAAGTAGGCCCCACCGTTGTCGGTGACGGTGGCCGCCAGCTGCTCGATCTCCGCCGCCGACGAGATCATGCCGAGGTTGTCCCGCAGCCACTGCACCAGTGACCCGGTGACTGCGACCGAACCCTCTAACGCATACACGGGGTCCAGCGGCCCGATCTTGTAGCAGATCGTGGTGAGCAGCCCGTTGCGGCTGAGCACCTTCTCGGTACCGGTGTTGAGGAGCATGAAGTTACCGGTGCCGTAGGTGTTTTTGGCCTCCCCGATGGACAGGCAGGCCTGCCCGAACGTAGCCGCCTGCTGGTCGCCCAGAATGCCGGCGATGGGAACCCCGGCCAGCACCGCGGGCTCCCGCACCGTCCCGTAAATCTCCGACGACGAGCGGATCTGCGGCAGCATTGACGTCGGGACGGCCATCTCCTCGGCGATGCCCTCGTCCCAGCACAGCGTCTCCAGATCCATCAGCAAGGTTCGTGAGGCGTTGGTGGCGTCGGTGAGGTGCAGGTCACCGGTCATGTTCCACAGCAGCCAGGTGTCGATGGTGCCGAAGCACAGTTCACCGTTGCGCGCCCGCTGCCGGGCGCCCTCGACCTGGTCGAGGATCCAGCGAATCTTGGGGCCGGAGAAGTAGGTGGACAACGGCAGCCCGGTGCGGTGCTGGTACCGGCTAGCGCCGGTGGACCCGCCGAGGTCGGCGCACAAGCGGGCGGTGCGCGTGTCCTGCCACACGATCGCGTTGTACACCGGTTCGCCGCTGAGCCGGTCCCACACCACCGCGGTCTCGCGCTGATTGGCGATGCCCACCGCGGCGATGTCCCCGGCAATCAGGTCGGCCTTGGCCAGTGCCCGAGCCACGACCTCGCGAGTATTCGCCCATATCTCCAGCGGATCGTGTTCCACCCAGCCGGCTTGTGGGCAGTGCTGCCGGTGCTCACGCTGGTCGGCGCTGACCACCCGACCGTCGTGATCGAAGACCATGCAGCGGGTGGACGTGGTGCCTTGGTCAATCGCCGCGACGTACTGCTGCATCACCTCTGGACGTTAGCGGGTTGCCGACCGCCGCGAGCCGGGAAGTACCTACCTTATGGGTAACCAATTGCTCCGGCGGCGATCCGGACGTGGCGCTACCGGCTGGTGCGCCGTCACCCTCATCGGGGCGGCTTTCGCGATCACCATGCTGGGCACCACGCTGCCTACGCCGCTGTATCCGCTTTACGAGAAGGCCTTCGGCTTTGGCGAGCTGGTCACGACGGTGGTGTTCGCCGCCTACGCGGTCGGGGTCACGGCCGCCCTGCTGGTATTCGGGCATTGGTCGGATCAGCTAGGCAGGCGACCGATGCTGCAGGCGGGGCTGGCCCTGTCCGGCCTTTCCGCCCTCGTGTTCCTGTGGGCGGGGGGCTGGGTTGGCTGTTCGTCGGCCGGGTGCTGTCTGGCCTGTCGGCCGGCATTTTCACCGGGACGGCGACTGCGACGATCGTGGATTTCGCTCCTGCATGTGGTAAGAAGCGGGCGAGTCTGATCGCGGCCGCGGTGAACATGGGTGGCCTTGGCGCGGGTCCGCTGCTGGCCGGGATCCTTGCCCAGTACGCGCCGCTGCCGTTGACCCTGTGCTTCATCCTCGATCTGGTGCTCGTCGTGGTCGCCGTTGTTGCTGTTCGGGTCGTTTCCGAACCGGTGCGGCGTGCCAGCACACTGCGGCTGCGGCCACAGAAGATCGATGTGCCGCTCGAGATCCGTGGAGTGTTCAGCCGGGCGGCGATCGCCGGATTCGCCGGATTCGCGGTGCTCGGGCTGTTCACCGCGGTATCGCCGGCGTTTCTCGCCACGGTGCTGCACGACACCAGTCACGCACTCACCGGTGCGGTGGTGATCTCCGTGTTCATCGCCTCGACAATCGGCCAGTCGCTGTCTACAGCCATCGGTGAGCAGCGCGCCCTCTTAGTCGGATGTGTCGGCCTCATCGTCGGGATGATCCTGGTGGGAACGAGCCTGCCCATCCGATCGCTTGCGCTGCTCATCATGGGAGCGGGCATCGCAGGCCTGGGCCAAGGAATGAGCTTCCGAGCCGGACTCGGGGCAGTAACCGGCGCCGCCGCGCCGGACAAGCGCGGTGAGATCACGTCAACCTACTTCGTGATGCTTTATATCGGCATCTCCATCCCGGTGATCGGGGAGGGCGCCGCGGCGACGGCCTTCGGCCTCATCACCGCTGGCATGGTATTCGCGGCGCTCGTCGCGATCCTTGCCGCCGTCGCGCTCGTATTACTGGTGAGCAGCACCTCACGGTGATCACTGTTCGTAGCGCACCACAACTAAATGATCATGCTAGGGGAAGCTCAAGGAGCCCGTCACGCGGTAGCGTGCAGCAGGCGAAGCGGGTATAGGCAGGGGGTGGGACCGACCGGTGCAGCAGGCCCAGCGCGAGCCCCAGCAGTCCATCGGCGGTGCAGCCCCCGGGCAGCTCGGTCCAGCGCAGCGAGTGGCGGACTGGCAGCGGCTGGCCGGCGAGCAGTTCGACATCGCGGTCATCGGTGGCGGAGTGGTCGGGTCCGGTGCGGCGTTGGACGCCGCCACCAGAGGTCTGAAGGTGGCGTTGGTGGAAGCGCGAGACCTGGCATCGGGCACGTCGAGCCGATCGTCGAAGCTGTTCCACGGCGGCCTGCGTTATCTGGAGCAGCTGGAGTTCGGGCTGGTGCGGGAGGCCCTGCACGAGCGGGAGCTGATGCTCACCCTGCTGGCGCCGCACCTGGTCAAGCCGGTTAACTTCCTGTATCCGCTTGCCCACCGGATCTGGGAACGGCCTTACGTCGCCGCTGGGTTGGCGCTCTACCAGACGCTGGGCGGGACACGATCAGTGCCGGGCCAACGCCATCTCACCCGGGCCGGCGCGCTGCGGCTGGCCCCGGCACTCAAGCGGGACACCCTCGTCGGCGGGGTGCACTACTACGATGCGATCACCGACGACGCCCGGCACACCATGACGGTGGCCCGGACCGCGGCCCAGTATGGCGCTGTGGTGCGCAGCTCCACCCAGGTCATCGGCTTTCTGCGGGAGGCGGATCGGATCCGCGGAGTCCGCGTGCGGGACTGCGAGACCGGTCAGGAAGTCGACGTCGACGCACACGCGGTGCTCAACTGCACCGGAGTGTGGACCGACGAGATCCAGCGATTGTCTGGCGGTCGGGGTCGGTTCCGGATACGCGCCTCCAAGGGGGTGCACATTGTGGTCCCGAGGGACCGCATCGTGTCCGAGAGCGGACTGATCCTGCGCACCCCGACGTCAGTGCTGTTCGTCATCCCGTGGCGCAGCCACTGGATCCTCGGCACCACCGACACTGGCT
Organism: Pseudonocardiaceae bacterium; assembly: GCA_046262495.1. Classification (GTDB taxonomy): domain Bacteria; phylum Actinomycetota; class Actinomycetes; order Mycobacteriales; family Pseudonocardiaceae. The sequence continues at coordinate 10,838 of JBHEMR010000116.1, forward strand.
GGAACCTCGACCTCGCACATCCCGCGGCCACTCGCGCGGACATCGACTACCTGCTGGACACGGTGAATTCGGTGCTGGCCACGCCGCTGAACGAGAGTGACATCGAGGGTGTCTACGCCGGCTTACGGCCGCTGCTGGCCGGCGAGAGCGAGCAGACCTCGCGGCTGTCCCGAGAGCACGCGGTCGCCCGGGTGGCGCCGGGCCTGGTGGCAATCGCGGGCGGCAAGTACACCACCTACCGGGTGATGGCTGCCGACGCGGTGAACGCCGCGGTGCCCGATCTCCCCGGCCGAGTTGCTCCCTCGATCACCGACAAGGTGCCACTGCTCGGCGCGGACGGCTACCACGCCCTGGTCAACCAGGCCGACACACTGGCCGCTCGCCACGGACTGCATCCCTACCGGCTGCGGCACCTCCTGGACCGTTACGGCTCGGTGGTGCACCAGGTGCTGGCCCTGGCCGCCGACCGCCGAGACCTGCTCGCGCCGCTACGCGAGGCGCCCGACTACCTCCGCGTCGAGGTGGTGTACGCCGCCAGCCACGAAGCAGCCCTGCACTTGGAAGATGTGCTGACCCGGCGCACCCGGATTTCGATCGAGTACCCGCACCGGGGTGAGGCATGCGCCGCTGATGTCGCCGACCTGATGGGGGAGGTGCTGGGCTGGAGTGCGGCTGCACGGCACCGGGAGGTGCAGATTTACCTTGCCCGGGTGGCCGCCGAACGCGACTCGCAGCGCCAGCTCAACGACTCCACCGCCGACGCCCGCCGTAGCGCCGCCCCAGAGCCTCGCCCCCAACTCCTCGCACCCGTCAGCTGACCACGCGGGGAGGGGGCCGCTGGGTGATCGTGCAGAGGGCGGTGCCTTGGGTAACTGGGGTACCGGGCCGGGCGGTGAGGGCGGTGACGATGCCGGCCTGGTGGGCGATAACCGGGTTTTCCATTTTCATCGCTTCGAGCACCACGATGAGGTCACCGGTGTCAACTAGGTCTCCCTCAGACACCGCGACCTTGACCACGGTGCCCTGCATCGGCGCGATGACCACATCACCCGATACCGCCCGTGGCCGCCCGCCGCCGCGTTTGCGAGGGTGGGCCCGACCGGTGCCACTACCTCGCAGGGCCAGATCGGCCGGCAGCGAGACCTCCAGCCGCCGCCCCCCGACCTCCACGACCATCGTCTGGCGCGGCATCGGTGTAAGGATCTCTGCAGTGGCGGCGTGGGGCTGAAGCTGCGCGCGAAACTCGGTCTCGACCCACCGGGTGTGCACGGTGAAGTGCTCACCGGCGGTGGCGGCGAAGGCCGGGTCGTCCACGACAGCCCGGTGAAACCCGATAACGGTCGGCACTCCCTCGACGGTGAACTCGGCCAGCGCCCGCCGGGCCCGCGCCAGAGCCTGCTCGCGATCCGCGCCGACGACGATGAGCTTGGCCAGCATCGAGTCGAACTGGTCGCCAATGACGGTGCCGGCGCGTACCCCGGCGTCGAACCGTACTCCCGGTCCGGAAGGCGGATCGAAGACCGTGACGACCCCGGGAACGGGTAGGAATCCCCGGGCCGGATCCTCGGCGTTTATCCGGAACTCGATGGCGTGGCCGCGTGCCGGCGGATCGGAGCCCATGGTCAGCTTCTCCCCGGCCGCGATCCGGAACTGCTCGCGGACCAGGTCAAGCCCGGTGGTCTCCTCCGAGACCGGGTGCTCCACCTGCAGTCGGGTGTTCACTTCGAGAAAGGAAATGGCGCCGTCGGTGCCTAACAGGAACTCGACGGTGCCCGCGCCGGTGTAGCCGGCCTCGGCGCAGATAGCCCGGGCCGCCTCGTGGATGGTGCGGCGCTGCTCGTCTGACAGAAAGGGTGCCGGCGCCTCCTCCACCAGCTTCTGGTGACGGCGTTGCAGAGTGCAGTCCCGGGTGCCGACGATGACGATGGTGCCGTGCTGATCGGCCAACACCTGCGCCTCGACGTGGCGCGGTTTGTCCAGGTATCGCTCCACGAAGCACTCACCGCGTCCGAAGGCCGAGACGGCCTCGCGCACCGCGGAGTCGAACAGCTCGGGGATCTCGGCGATAGTGCGGGCAACCTTCAGACCGCGCCCGCCACCGCCGTACGCCGCCTTGATCGCCACCGGCAGGCCGTGCTCAGTGGCGAAAGCCACCACCTCGTCGGGGCCGGACACGGGATCCCGCGTGCCCGGCACCAGCGGCGCTCCTGCCTTGCTGGCCAGCTGCCGCGCGGTGATCTTGTCACCCAGGTCCCGGATCACTTGCGGCGACGGTCCGATCCAGACCAGCCCGCCGTCGATCACAGCCTGGGCGAAGCCGGCGTTCTCGGCGAGAAACCCGTAGCCGGGGTGCACTGAGTCCGCGTCGGCCCGGGCCGCGACGTCGAGCAGCTTGGTCTGGTCGAGATAGCTGTCCGCGGCGGTGGCTCCGCCCAATGCGAACGCCTCGTCGGCAAGCGTGACGAACGGAGCGTCGCGGTCACCGTCGGCGTACACGGCGACACTGGTCAGCCCGGCATCCCGGCAGGCCCGGATCACCCGAACGGCGATCTCCCCCCGGTTGGCGATGAGCACCTTGCGCAAGACTGGCGGGTCCGGTGCCTCCGGAACTGGGCTCATTCGCCGCATTCTAGATCGCGCCGCTGCCGGA
>JBHEMR010000117.1:0-22851 GCA_046262495.1 Pseudonocardiaceae bacterium
CTGGTCGCGCTGGCGCACGCGCTGCAGGAGCTATAGGTGACCGCCGACGTATTTTCTTCCCGCGGACACGGCATTGTGACCGCAGCAGGCAGCAAGACCCCGGACGGCTGGGTGAATCCACTGCTCGACAGCAGGGACAAGCGCCTACCCCGGATCGCCGGCCCGTGCGCTGTCGTCATCTTCGGCGTGACCGGGGATTTGTCTCGCAAGAAACTGATGCCGGCGATTTATGACCTGGCCAATCGAGGGTTGCTCCCACCCGGTTTCGCGTTGGTCGGCTTCGCGCGCCGGGATTGGGCCGATGAAAACTTCGCTGAGTTGGTTCACGACGCGGTCCGGGATCATGCCCGCACCCCGTTCCGGGAGGAGGTCTGGGCCCGGCTGTCCGAGGGCGTCCGGTTCGTGCCCGGCAGCTTCGACGACGACGCCTCCTTCGACGATCTCGCGTCGGTGGTCGCAGACCTCGATCAGCAACGGGGCACAGGCGGCAACCACGCCTTTTACCTTGCGATTCCACCCGCGACGTTCCCAGTGGTTCTCAAGCAGCTAGCCCGTACCGGGTTGGCGACGCACAACGACGATCAGTGGCGTCGGGTAGTCATCGAGAAGCCGTTCGGACATGACCTGCGCAGCGCCCGTGAACTCAACGAGATCGTCAACGACGTCTTCCCCGAGGAATCGGTGTTTCGCATCGATCACTACCTCGGAAAGGAAACCGTCCAGAACATTCTCGCGCTGCGCTTCGCCAACCAGCTTTACGAGCCGATCTGGAACAGCAACTACGTCGACCACGTGCAGATCACCATGGCCGAGGACATCGGGTTGGCTGGTCGCGCCGGCTACTACGACGGCATCGGCGCGGCACGGGACGTGATCCAGAACCACCTGCTCCAGTTGCTCGCACTCACTGCGATGGAGGAACCGCTGTCCTTCTCGCCGGGATCGCTGCGCGGCGAGAAGATCAAGGTGCTGTCCGCTGTCAAGCTCGCGGAGCCGCTGGACGAGACCACCGCACGCGGGCAGTACACCGCCGGCTGGCAGGGTGGCACGAGAGTCGTCGGAGTGCTTGAAGAACAGGGCTTCCACCAGGACTCCACCACCGAGACCTTCGCCGCGATCACCCTGAACGTGGACACTCGGCGGTGGGCCGGAGTGCCGTTCTTCCTGCGCACCGGCAAGCGGCTGGGGCGACGGGTCACCGAGATCGCGGTGATCTTCAAGCGGGCTCCCCACCTGCCCTTCGAGACGACCATGACTGAAGAGCTGGGACAAAACGCGCTGGTCATCCGGATTCAGCCGGATGAGGGAGTCACGATCCGATTCGGCTCCAAAGTGCCGGGCACTGCGATGGAGGTCCGGGACGTCACGATGGATTTCCGTTATGGCACGGCGTTTACCGAGTCCTCACCCGAGGCTTACGAGCGACTGCTGCTCGACGTTCTTCTTGGGGAGCCGTCGCTGTTCCCGGTCAACGCCGAGGTCGAGCTGTCCTGGGCGATTCTCGACCCGGTGCTCGAACACTGGGCCAAGCACGACCGGCCCGAGCCGTACGCCGCAGGCACCTGGGGGCCACCATCGGCGGATCGCATGATCGCGGCGGCCGGACGGAACTGGAGACGGCCATGATCCCCGCGTGGGCCGGGCGAAGCAGCTGGTCACCCCACGTTGCACCGACGTCCTGACATGCGATGCGTAGTGTTCGGCGCCACCGGCTACATCGGTGGTCGGCTCGTTCCCGCCTTACTGGCTGCTGGCCACCAGGTGCGGGCAGTGGCGCGCACCCCCGGCAAGCTGGCCGAGGTGCCATGGCGAGATCGCGCTGAGATCATCAACGGGGACGTCACCGATCCCACCAGCGTTCGGGACGCGATGAGCGGCCAGGATGTCGCCTACTTCCTGGTGCACTCGCTCAATCGGCGGGACTTCGTCGATGTCGACCGCCGCGCCGCCCACGTGCTCGCCGAGGCGGCCCGCACGGCAGGCCTGACTCGCCTCGTTTACCTGGGTGGGATCACACCCGACGTGCAGCACCTGTCCGACCACCTGGCCTCTCGCGCCGAGGTCGGGCAGATCCTGCTCGACTCCGGCGTGCCCACCATCGTGCTGCAGGCGGCGGTGATCCTGGGGTCCGGCTCGGCCAGCTTCGAGATGCTGCGCTATCTCACCGAACGGCTTCCGGCGATGGTCACGCCACGGTGGGTGCACAACCGCGTGCAGCCCATCGCAGTCCGCGACGTGCTGCACTACCTGACGCACGCCGCCGAGCTACCGCCGCAGGTCCACAGGGCGTTCGACATCGGTGGACCCAATGTGCTGACCTATCTGGAAATGATGCGCCGCTACGCGGTCGTGGCCGGCCTGCCGCGCCGCGTCGTGCTGCCGGTGCCAATGCTTACCCCATGGTTATCCGCGCAATGGGTCAACTTGGTCACGCCGGTTCCCCGCAGCATCGCCATCCCGTTGATCGAGTCGCTGGTGCACGAAGTCGTCTGTCACGACCAAGACATCGCCGGCTACATTCCTGACCCCGACGACGGTCTGATCCACTACGAGCACGCCGTCGAGCTCGCGCTTCTGCATATCCGCCACGCCGAGGTTCCCACCCGCTGGTCGGATGCTTCCTTGCCAGGAGCGCCGTCGGATCCGCTGCCCACCGATCCTGACTGGTCCGGTGGCTCCCTCTACCAGGACATCCGCGAGCAGCACTGCGCGACCGACCCGCGCACCCTGTGGAACGTCATCGAAGCCATCGGCGGTGAGCATGGCTGGTACTCCTTTCCACTGGCATGGTCGGTGCGCGGTTGGATCGATCGGCTCGCCGGCGGCGTCGGGTTGCGCCGCGGCCGTCGTGACCCCCGCCGACTACACGTCGGCGAAGCCCTGGACTGGTGGCGCGTGGAGCACCTCGACCGGCCCCGGCTGCTGCGGCTGCGTGCCGAGATGCTGCTGCCCGGTCGCGCCTGGCTTGAGCTTGAGGTTATGCCCGAGGGTGACGGTGCCCGCTACCGTCAGCGGGCGCTCTTCGAACCCCGCGGGCTGGCCGGTCACCTGTACTGGAAATCCATCGCCCCTTTGCACGACGTCGTCTTCGGCGGCATGGTCCGCAATATCACCGGCACCGCTGAGGCATCGCCTCGTCCAGCGCCAGGAGACGGCTGAGTGACGACGATCAGTAGGGCAGCGCGATGAGCGTGGCGATCGCGCTGTTCACCCGTAATCTGCGGGTGCACGACAATCCCGTGCTGCACGCCGCCTGCCATGCCGCCCGCGAGGTGGTACCGCTGTTCGTGCTCGACGGCTCGGTCGTCAACGAAGTCGTCCGCCGCTACCTACCCGAACTCCAGGATGTCCGCGGCCCTGCGGTACCTCAACCCTGGAAGCTAAACCCATCCCAGCGAGCTAACCTCGACTATCCCGACCCCATCATCGACCTTCGCGATGGCGCGGATCACTTCCGCGCTGCCCGGGACAAAACCGGAGGCGAACAATGATCGTCGACCTACCTTCCACCACTACGTCAGCGGTGAACCATGCCTTGATAGAGGTCCGGGAGCGTGGCGGCGCGGTGGCACTGGGCCGGGTACTCACCCTAGTGATCGTCACCGATGACTCCGCCCAGGTGGAGCAGTCGATCGAAGCCGCCAACGAGGCAAGCAGGGAGCACCCTTGCCGGGTGCTCGTGGTGGCCCGGGGCCTCAAGCGGGCCGGCACCCGACTGGACGCGCAGATTCGCGTCGGTGGTGACGCTGGCGCGTCCGAAGTGCTCGTGCTGCGCCTGTATGGCCCGCTGGCCGACCACGGAGACAGCGTGCTGGTACCGCTGCTGCTACCGGACTGCCCGGTCGTCGCGTGGTGGCCAGGAGCCGCCCCACCGATTCCCGTGGAGGACCCCATCGGGAGGCTGGCGCAGCGCCGGATCACCGACACCGCCGCGGCCTCCCAGCCGATCAGGGCGCTGGAGAGCCGCCGCACCTCCTACACCGCGGGGGACACCGACCTGGCGTGGACCCGAATCACTCCGTGGCGAGCGCTGCTTGCCGCGGCCCTGGATTTGCCGCCGTATGAGGATGTCGAGACGGTCACCGTCACCGGTGCCGCTGATAACCCCTCCGCTGATCTGCTCGCCGGTTGGCTGCGCTCCCGGCTGCAAGTCCCGGTACGGCGCCGGACCAGTCCGCCCGGCGGCGGGATCAGTGCAGCTGTCCTGGAGCGTCGTTCCGGCAAGGTGGAATTGGTTCGGCCGGACGGGAAGGTGGGCACCTTGCGCCAGCCGGGTCAACCGGAGCGCCGGGTGCCGCTGAGACGACGCCCGGTGCGCGACTGTCTCACCGAAGAGCTACGCAGGCTCGATCCTGACGAGACCTACCACGCCGCTTTGCAGGCACTGACCGAAGTAGACGGTCGTAACGGTCGCCGGGCCGGCTCGGCGAAGGGCCTCCAAACGGGTGTCACCCGAGACGACGCGACCCGGGCTGATCAGTGAGCCGCCCCGACGTCGTGGTGCATGCCACCGCCGACGTGCTCGCCGCGGCCACCGCTGCCCGGCTGGTCGCCCGGATCGTGGACATCCAGACCGCCTCGGGGTCCGCCTCGCTGGTGCTGACCGGGGGACGGGTGGGCACCGCGGCCTTGCGTAAGCTGGCGAGCACTCAGGCAGCGACGGCGGTGGACTGGCGACGATTGGATATTTACTGGGGCGACGAGCGCTTCCTCCCCATGGGACACCCGGAGCGCAACGAGACCCAGGCGCGCGAGGCGCTGCTCGATCACGTCGGGGTGGACCCTGCCCGGGTCCACCCGATGGGGGCCTCGGACGGCCCTTGGGGGGACGACCCGGACGCCGCCGCGCACACCTACGAGGACCTCCTGCTGAGCCGACGGCGACCGGAGGATCGTGGTTCGGCGCCGTCGTTCGATATCTGCTGTCTCGGTATCGGCGAAGACGGCCACGTCGCCTCGGTGTTCCCCGGCTCCCCGGCGGTCTACGAGACCGAGCGCGCGGTGATCGGCGTACGGGGCAGTCCAAAACCCCCACCCACCCGTATCACCATGACGCTGCCAGCCATCCGATGTGCCGCCGAGGTGTGGTTGATCGCCTCAGGTCCAATGAAGGCCGCTGCGGTGACCATGGCGCTGCGCGGCGCGGGCGAAGTGCAGATGCCTGCTGCGGGCGCGACGGGTCGCCGGCGCACACTGTGGCTGCTGGACCGAGCCGCCGCCACCAAACTCCCCACGGACCTACTCGGCCGCTGACTTTCGGTGGACCGATCACCGTCGACAACTGCGCCTCGCTGGGCCATGAGGCGTAAAGAAAACCCTCACGATGCACGAAGACGTGAGCTGCCCTGACAGGTAAGTCTGGCGGTAAATACGCAACGCGTACCGGCGACGGCGCGCGTGACTACCAGGGGGACAACATGAACAGCACAGTCGATACCCAGACTATGCAGCCACGAAGGCATGCGTTGACCAGCGGAAGCGTGGGTGACGAGGGCACGCCGCTGGACATTGTGGAACCAGCCGCTGAACCCACGTATGCGGAGGATTCCTCCCGATTGTCCCGTCTGTACAGTCAGTGCCGGGATGCCTGCGCAGACCCCGTAGGCCTTCGTATCGTTGCCACGTCCGCGCTGGTCGTCGGACTCATGCTGTCTAGCGCTCCTGCAGCCCTCGCCCAGGTTAAGCAGCTACTCACCACCGCCCCGACGATGTTGACCGTGGACGACCCCCCCACCCGAGAGGAGCCCAGCCGCGGCGAGCCCACCATGAGCACCGGCGACCCACAGAGCAATAGCCATACGCAGCACCGATTAAGTATCCGCTCTGCCCTAGCGTTGATCAGGTGGGATGGAACGCGTCAAGCTCTCAGATGCGCCTACAGCCTGCTTTTCGAGGGGAACACCCGTAGCTGCACGCGAGAACCCATTGTCCTGGCGAGTAGTCGTCGGGCGCTGTCAGCTTAGTTCGCGCGGTTTCGGCGGGCACCCGACGTACAGTGCTCCCTGCGCTGCTGCGGCGCAGGGAGCACTGTACGTCAGGGTTCGCGGGATTCCTTGAGCCTGGCCAGCGCCTCCGCGAGGATGGCCTCGCCGTCGGCATCGGAGCGGCGCTCCTTCACGTAGGCAAGGTGCGTCTTGTACGGCTCATTGCGCGGCGCATTGGGCGGCCGCTGTTCGTTGCGCCCAGCTGGAAAACCACACCGTGGGCAGTCCCACACGTCCGGCTCCTCAGCCTCGGCCGCGAACGAAACCCGAGACTCGTGCCCATTGGCGCACCAGTAGGACACCCGGTTACGGGGAGCAGTCTCGCCTCGCTCGGACTCGCCCATCGGACCTGCACCGACCCGCGTACCGCGGATCGCGTTGCCACTTGCCATTGATCGCCCTCACGTCGCGGAACCGCTCGGAGCGGCTCAGCCGATCTTGATCAGAAGCCCGATCCCCACAATGGAGATCACCCATACCGAGCTGACGAACAGGGTCAGCCGGTCCAAGTTCTTCTCCACAACGCTGGATCCGGACAAACTCGATTGCACGCCACCGCCGAACAAACTGGATAGCCCTCCACCGCGGCTTCGATGCAACAAGATCAGCAGGATCAGCGCGATGCTGGTGATCAGGAGCAGGATCTGCAGGAAGAGCTTCATCACACCCTCGTCGGACGACGACTGATTTGCAAGGTTACCCCGTCCAGCCGCCGAACGCGGCCCGACCTCTGCGTCACCGTGTCCCCCTCACGGTAATGGTCCGCCGGCGGCTAGGGCGCAGAGCTTCGCGAAGTCGTCTGCGTCCAGGCTCGCACCACCGACCAGTGCACCGTCGATATCTGACTCGGCGACCAGCTCGGCGACATTGCTCGATTTGACTGATCCGCCGTAGAGCACCCGGACCTCGTCGGCGACCGCGGCACCGTACTTGTCGGCCAGTGCCGCTCGCAGCGCACCACAGACCTCCTGCGCGTCGGCCGGGGTAGCGACCCGGCCGGTACCGATCGCCCAGATCGGCTCATAGGCCACCACGATGGTGCGGGCCTGCTCGACGGACAGGCCTTTAAGCGCGGCACGCAGTTGTGCAGTGCTGTGCGCCAAGTGGTCCCCAGCCTCACGAACCTCCAGACCTTCCCCCACGCACAGGATAGGCACCAACGCGTGGCGCAGTGCGGCCCGTACCTTGGCGCCCACGGTGCCATCGTCCTCGCCGTGGTGCTCGCGCCGCTCGGAGTGCCCGACAATCACGTAGCTGCAATCCAACTTGGCCAGCATCGGTCCGGACACATCACCGGTGTAGGGCCCGGAGTCCTTCGGCGAGAGATCCTGTGCGCCGTAACGGATTAGCAGCTTGTCACCCTCGATAAGGGCCTGCACGCTGCGCAACGCGGTGAACGGCACCAGTACCGCCACCTCGACTTTGGCGAAGTACTTCTCCGGCAGGGCGAAGGCAAGCTTCTGCACCAGAGCGATGGCCTCCAGGTGATGGAGGTTCATCTTCCAGTTGCCGGCAATCAACGGTTGGCGGGCCACCCCCTAAGTCTCCAGCACCGCAACGCCGGGCAGCGACTTGCCCTCCAGAAACTCCAGGGACGCGCCGCCACCGGTGGAGATGTGCGAGAACCCGTCGTCGGGTAAACCCAGCAACCGCACCGCAGCCGCCGAGTCACCGCCGCCGACCACGCTGAACGCGCCCAACCCGGCAATGGTCTCCGCGACGCCGCGAGTGCCCGCCGCGAACGGGGCCAGTTCGAACACTCCCATCGGACCGTTCCAGAACACGGTGGCTGTACCGGCCAACGCCGCAGCGAAGTCACGCACCGTTCGCGGCCCGATGTCCAGTCCCATCCACCCGTCCGGGATGTCTTCGACGGCAACCGTGCTGGTGTTCGCGTCCGCCGCGAACTCATCGGCGATGACCACGTCGCGCGGCAGCCCGATGGTGTCACCGGCGGCTTTCAGCAGCCGGGCGCACACGTCGACCATGTTGGGTTCCAACAGCGAGGAACCGACCGGGTGGCCGAGGGCTGCCAGGAAGGTAAAGCACATGCCGCCGCCAACGAGCAGGGTGTCCACCTTCGGCAGCAACGCCTCGATCACGGCGAGCTTGTCGGACACTTTCGACCCGCCCAGCACCACGGTGTAGGGACGATCCGGCGCCTCGGACAGACGGCGCAGGGTGGTCAGCTCGGCCAGCACCAGAGTGCCGGCATAGCCGGGCAGCCGCTCCGCGATGTCGACGACCGAAGCCTGCACCCGATGTACGACGCCGAAGCCGTCGGAGACGAACGCTCCACCGGGTCCCACCAGGGCGGCGAGCTCGTCGGCCAGCGCGCCGCGCTCGGCGGCGTCCTTGGACGTCTCGCGCGGGTCGAAGCGGACGTTCTCCAGCAGCGCGACCGCGCCGTCGGAGAGTCCGGTCACCGCGGCTCGAGCCGAGTCCCCGACGACGTCGGTCGCCGCCGCCACCGAGGTGCCCAGCAGCTCACCGAGCCGGGCGGCGACCGGCGCCAGCGCGTACGCCCGGTCAGGCGCTCCTTTGGGGCGCCCCAGGTGGGCGGTCACCACGACCCGCGCGCCTGCTCCCGTCAGCGCCTGCAGCGTCGGCAGGGAAGCGCGAATCCGTCCGTCATCGGTGATCCGGGCGCCGTCCAGCGGCACGTTGAGGTCGGATCGAACCAGCACGGTCCGGCCCGACACACCACTGGCGAGCAGGTCGTCCAGCGTCCTCACAGCTGCGAGCCGACCAGGACAGTCAAGTCAGCCAGCCGGTTGGAGTAGCCCCATTCGTTGTCGTACCAACCGACGATCTTGACCTGGTTGCCGATCACCTTGGTCAGCGGCGAGTCGAAGATGCACGACGCGGGGTCGGTGACAATGTCCGAAGACACGATCGGCTCCTCGCTGTAGCGCAGGATGCCCTTCAGCGGACCGTCGGCGGCAGCTCGGAAGGCCTCGTTGACCTCCTCGACACTGGTCTCCCGGGAGACTGAGGCAGAGAGATCGGTGAGCGATCCATCGGGGATGGGTACCCGCAGCGCGTAACCGTCGAGCCTGCCGTTGAGCTCCGGCAGCACCAGGCCGATGGCTTTGGCGGCCCCGGTGGAAGTCGGCACGACGTTGATCGCAGCGGCCCGGGCGCGGCGCAGGTCCTTGTGTGGGCCATCCTGCAGGTTCTGATCCTGGGTATAGGCGTGGACGGTGGTCATCAGTCCCTGCTCGATGCCCAGCGCGTCGTTTAGCACCTTGGCCATCGGGCCCAGGCAGTTGGTGGTGCATGAGGCGCAGGAGATCACCGTCTGGGAACCGTCCAGCCTGGAGTCATTGACTCCGAGGACCACGGTAAGGTCCTCGCCCTTAGCCGGCGCAGAGATGATCACCTTCTTCGCGCCACCCTCGTCGATGTGCTTTCGCGCGTCGTCCGCCGTCGTGAAGAAGCCGGTCGACTCCAGCACCACATCGACGCCTAGGGCACCCCAGGGCAGCGCACCCGGATCGCGCTCGGCGAGCGCCTTGATGGTCTTGCCGCCCACCGCGATCCCGTCGTCGGTGACGTGCACGTCCTCTTTCAGCCGGCCAACCACGCTGTCGTACTTCAGCAGATGCGCCATGGTCGCGACGTCACCGAGGTCGTTGAACGCCACTACCTCGATGTCGTGGCCACCGGCCTGCACGGCGCGCCAGAAGTTCCGCCCGATGCGGCCAAATCCGTTGATCCCTACCCGAACTGTCACGTCATTGCCTCCCTGTGCACACCGACCAGCGCCACGCCAGCACGACTCGATGCCACCCTATCGGCCGACGCGCCGCCCGCAGTGCCCCCGGTAGGGGGAGCCGCAGGGGTGTTTGCGAGGTCAGGCGTCCAGCATGTCGGGGGTTACGGCGGATTCGGTGTCCGGCACCCCGAGCTCCTCGGCCTTGCGGTCGGCCATCGCAAGCAGCCGGCGGATCCGGCCCGCCACCGCGTCCTTGGTCAGCGGCGGGTCGGCGAGCTGCCCCAGCTCCTCCAGCGAGGCCTGCCGGTGTTCCAGCCGCAGCCGGCCCGCCGTGGTCAGATGCCCCGGAATATCTCCGCCGAGCAGCTCCAGGGCCCGAGCGACCCGCGCCGCCGAGGCCACCGCCGCGCGCGCGGATCGGCGCAGGTTGGCGTCGTCGAAGTTGGCCAGCCGATTGGCGGTGGCGCGGACTTCGCGGCGAACCCGGCGTTCTTCCCAAGCAAGTACCGAGTCGTGCGCGCCCAACCGGGTGAGTAGCGCCCCGATGGCATCGCCGTCACGGATCACCACCCGGTCAGCACCCCGGACCTCACGTGCCTTGGCCGCGATACCGAGCCGGCGAGCCGCGCCGACCAGGGCCAGCGCCGCCTCCGGCCCCGGACAGGTCACCTCCAGAGCGGCCGAGCGGCCGGGCTCGGTGAGCGACCCGTGCGCGAGGAACGCGCCGCGCCAGGAAGCCTCGGCATCGCACAGACCGCCGGAGACCACCTGCGGGGGCAACCCACGCACTGGACGGCCGCGAACGTCCAGCAACCCGGTCTGCCGAGCCAGCCCTTCCCCGTCGCGGACCACCCGCACCACATAACAGGTTCCTTTACGCAGGCCACCAGCCGTGATCAGGTGCACATCGGAGTTGTGCCCGTACAGCTCGTGCACCTCCCGGCGTAGCCGGCGGGCGGCCGCGCCGGTGTCCAACTCGGCCTCCACCACCACGCGGCCGGCGATGATGTGCAAACCCCCGGCGAAGCGCAGCAACGAGGAAACCTCGGCTCGCCGGCAGCACGTCTTGGTTACCCGCAGCCGGCTCAGCTCGTCCTTGACGGCGGAGGTCATGGCCACTGGTGCTTCTCCTCCCCTTGCACGTCTACCAGTATCCGGCGCAGCGCTGCGGCCAGCGCTACCGGATCGTGGCGATCGGTGGATCCGTCGTCGGCGACCCGGTCAAGGTACGCGTGCCCACCGAGCGCCGCTGCGCACCGGTGCAACCGAGCGGGCGCCGCGACAGCGTCGACATCGGCGAGCACCGCGTGCACGGTGAATCCAGGCGGCGCGTGATCGCACAAGACAGTCAAATACTGCTCCGCGGAGAATCCTGCGGTTTCGCCCGGTTGTGGGACGAGGTTGAGTATCAGTACCCGGCGCGCCTGCGTACTCACCAGCGCGCTGGCCAAGCCGGGAACGAGTAGATGCGGTAGCACACTGGTGAACCACGAACCGGGCCCGAGGACCACGAGATCAGCCTCACCGACCGCGCGGACCGCCTCAGCGCAAGCCTGTGGCCGCTCGGGCCGAAGCCGTACCCGGTGCACCCGACCCGGCGTGGTGGCCACCGCTACCTGGCCCCGGATCCGGCTGAGCCGGTCTGGGTGATCGGCGTCACCGTCGAGACCAGCCACATCGGCCTCAATATCGAGCGGTTCGACAGTCATCGGCAGTACCCGGCCGGTCACTCGAAGCAGCGCACACACCTCGTCCAACATCGCCACCGGATCACCGAGCACCTCCAGCAGGCCGGCCATCACCAGATTACCGACGGCGTGGCCGGCTAGCGCGCCGGTGCCGCCGAAGCGATGCTGGAACACTTCCCGCCAGCGGCCCGCCGCACCGTCATCGGCCGCTAGCGCGGCCAGCGCCATTCGCAGATCGCCCGGCGCCAGCACCCCGAGCTCCCGGCGCAGCCGCCCGGATGAGCCGCCGTCATCCGCCACCGTGACCACCGCGGTGACGTCCTCGGTGATGGCCCGCAACGCCAGCAGCGTGGCGTACAATCCGTGGCCGCCGCCCAGCGCGACAGCCTTGACAGAGCGGGTCACTCGCGTCCCACGTCTCGGTGCAGGACCTTAACAGTGATCTTGTCGATTCCGCCGTTGCGGTTGAGCCGGCTGGCTAACGCCTCGGAGACGACCACGCTGCGGTGTTTACCACCGGTGCACCCCACCGCGAGAGTGAGGTAGCGCTTGCCCTCCCGCCGGTAGCCACCGCTGATCAGTCGCAGCAGCTCGAGGTAGCGGTCCAGAAATTCCTCGGCACCTTCCTGGGACAGCACGTAATTGCGGACATCGGCGTCGAGACCGGTGAACTCGCGCAGTTCCGGGATCCAGAATGGGTTGGGCAGAAATCGCACATCGACCACGAGGTCGGAGTCCATCGGCAACCCGTATTTGTAGCCGAACGACACCACCGTAATCCGGGTACGGGTGCTGGATTCACCACCGAACGCGTGTTCGATCTTGGCCCGCAGTTGGTGTACGGACAGTCCGGTGGTGTCCAGGACCAGGTCCGCCTCATCGCGCAGCGGTGCGAGCAACGCCCGCTCAGCTGCGATCCCGTCAGCCAGCCGATCGTCGCCCTGCAGCGGGTGGCTGCGCCGAACCTGCTCGAAGCGACGGATCAACACCGCGTCGGTGGCTTCGAGGTAGAGCACCTTGGGTCGGTAGCCGCGGGCGTCCAGATCCTTGATCACCGCGGCGAGGTCATCAGTGAACGCCCGACTGCGCACGTCCATCACCACCGCGATCCGGGTTATCGCGCCTTGCGAGCGAGCGCCGAGCTCGACCATGGTGGCGATCAGTTCGGGCGGCAGGTTGTCGACGACGAACCAACCCAGGTCTTCCAGCACTTTCGCGGCCGTGCTGCGACCCGCGCCGGAGAGCCCAGACACTACGGCGACCTCGATACCGCCCTGAAGCTCAGTCACCGCGCCACTCCGTTAGTTGCTTCGGCGCCGACGGACTCCTCGGACCCCAGGTTGTTCTCTGCGAGGGCCAGGGCTGCGAGCACGGCCCGCGCAGTGCTCGGGCCGATCCCGGAGACCTCAATGAGCTCGGACACGCTGGCCTGCCGGATGCGGCGCACCGAGCCGAAGTGCTTGAGCAACGCGGTGCGCCGAGTCTGCCCGAGCCCGGCCACATCGTCCAACGCAGACGCCGTCATCCGCGCCGACCGTTTCTGCCGGTGGTAACTGATCGCGAACCGGTGCGCCTCGTCGCGCACCCGCTGCAGCAGGTAGAGCCCCTCGCTGGTACGCGGCAGGATCACCGGATCGGCCTCGCCGGGCAGCCAGACCTCCTCCAGCCGCTTGGCCAGCCCGGCGATCGCCACATCGGTCACACCGAGCTTGAACAGTGCCTCAGCCGCTGCGGCCACCTGCGCCGGACCGCCGTCAACAACCAGCAGGTTCGGCAGGTAGGCGAACTTGCGGGGACGCCCGGTGTCGGGGTCCAAACCAGGCTGCACGTGGTCGTTGTCCCGCAGATAGCGGGCGAAGCGTCGGCGGACCACCTCGGCGATGCTCGCCACGTCATCAGAGTGCCCGTCACCGGCCGCGTCCCGGATCGCGAAGCGCCGGTAGTCGGACTTGCGCGCCAGCCCGTCTTCGAAAACCACCAGCGAAGCCACCACATCGTTGCCCTGCACGTGGCTGACGTCGATGCATTCGATGCGCAGCGGGGCGGTGTCCAGGCCAAGCTGCTCCTGGATCTCCTGCAGTGCCGCGGCACGGGCGGTCAGGTCACCGGCCCGGCGAAGCTTGTGCTGCGCGAAGGCCTCCGCGGCGTTGCGCGCGACGGTGTCGGCCAGCGAGCGCTTATCCCCCCGTTGCGGTACCCGCAGTGCCACCCGGGCGCCGCGCAGTCCGGAAAGCCATTCGGACAGGATGTCGGCGTCCTCGGGTAGTTCGGGTACCAACACCTCACGTGGCACCGGTTGCATGGCGTCATCCGCAGCCTCGGCCAGCGCGGCCTGCTCGCCGTAGAACTGCGTCAAGAACTGGCTCACCAGGTCCACCTGCTCAAGCCGCTCGATCACCCAGCCCCGCTGACCACGGACCCGTCCGCCCCGAACGTGGAACACCTGCACCGCCGCCTCCAGCTCATCACAGGCGAAGGCGATCACGTCCGCGTCGGTGCCGTCACCGAGCACCACCGCCTGCTTTTCCATCGCCCGGCGCAACGCCCCCAAATGGTCGCGCAGCCGCGCGGCGCGCTCGAACTCCAGCTCGACAGCGGCCGCCTCCATCTCCCGCTCCAACCGGCGGATCATCTTGTCGGTCCGACCGGACAGGAAATCGCAAAAATCATCGACGATGGCGCGATGTTCCTCAGCGGTAACATTACCCACACAAGGAGCCGAACATTTATCAATGTACCCAAGCAAGCAGGGCCGGCCAATCTGACCGTGCCGCTTAAATACGCCAGCCGAGCACACCCGGGCCGGAAAGACCCTCGTGAGCAGATCGAGCGTCTCCCGGATCGCCCAGGCGTGCGCGTATGGACCGAAGTACCGGATCCCACGCCTGCGGGCCCCCCGGTAAACCTGCAGGCGCGGATATTCTTCGTTGAGCGTTACAGCCAGCACCGGATAGGACTTGTCGTCGCGATACCGGACGTTGAATCGGGGATCGAACTCCTTTATCCAGTTATATTCGAGCTGGAGCGCCTCGACCTCGGTGCTGACCATCGTCCACTCCACGGAGGCCGCCGTGGTGACCATCTGCCGGGTGCGCGGGTGCAGCCCAGTCAGGTCGGCGAAGTAGGAGTTCAGCCGGCTGCGCAGGCTCTTCGCCTTACCAACGTAGATCACCCGGCGGTGATCGTCGCGGAAGCGGTATACCCCCGGCCCGTCAGGGATCGTCCCCGGCGCCGGACGGTACGTAGCGGGATCAGCCATGGGGCAGCCTACGGCTGCCCTGTGAGTGGCAAACAGTGCTATAGCACTGTTTGCCACTCACAAGCTCGACCCTTTTGAGGATCGAGCGAATTCGCCAACCCCACAGCGGTGCCAGCGCGTAGCCGGGATAGGACGCCAGCCAGCTGGCACTGCCTAGGCTGACTGCGTCCGCGCCGGCCCAAAAATACTCTCGGCAATCGTCGAAGGTTCTGATCCCACCGGTCGCGATCACCGGCAAGGTGATCCCCGCATCGCGCAGCTCAGCGACCACCCGCAGCCCGATCGGCTTCACCGCCCGGCCGGACAGACCGCCGTAACGGTTGGCCAACAACGGTTGGCCAGTCCGTGGGTTCAGCCGCAGCGCTCGCACCGTATTAATCGCGGTGAGCGCCGAGACTCCGGCGGCGGCAGCGCGACGGGCGTGCACGATGTAATCCCGGTCCGGGGAGAGCTTGAGAATCACCGGGTGTCTGCTGGCGGGTACCGCGTCAGCGAGCACTCCGGCCAGGATGGGCTCAAAATCGTGATCGACGTTCGGGCACGAGACGTTGAACTCCACGGCCGCGATGTCGCCCGGGGGCACTGCCGCGTTCACCGCGTCGACCAGGGCGACGAACTCCTCGGCGGCGAACCCGCCCACTGAGATGATGGTGTTTTGGCTGCGGGTGCGCGGATAGTAGTCCCGCAGGTAAGCCTCGATGCCGACGTTGCACCAACCGAAGGCGTTGATCCAGCCGCCGTCGACGCCCCGCAGCACAGTGGCGTAGCGGCGCAGCAGGCCGGGCAGTGCCTGCAACGGCCAATCGGTGCGATTAGTGAAGTGCCCGTCGCGGGGCTGCACCGTCAGGGTCCTGGTGGTGACTGCGCCGAACCGCTCCAGCGGCACGAACCGAGAGATCGGGCTCATGCCGTACGGCATCAGACCTGGATCGGGGGCGCCATAACCGAGCAGACTGGACGAAGTGACCAGCCGGTTGCGCAGGCGGATATCACCCAACCAGACCTCGCTCACCGGCCCTCCCTTCGGTAGGAAACGCTACTCGATGAGATGGCCACCTAGTTCGGTCCGGTGCCCACAGAGAGCGCTACTCAGCCGGCTGAATCCGATCGAACCGAACCGAACGGCCAGGAACGCGGTGGCACCGCCCATGCAGCGACAGCGGCGACGAATCTCATCGACCACGTCGGACGGCCTCAACGAACTCGTGCTGGCTCCGCCGCGGCGGGTGCGACGGCCACCACGCCGCGACGTCGACATCAAATCCGCTCGGGGCGAACCGACCGCCTGGCTGCCGTGCAGGACCCGAACCGGGCCGTCACGACCCCAGGCTCGTCGCGACCTGGTTCAACCGGCGATGCGTTTCAGTTGCGCTGAGAGGTGCGGCCGAAGGGGCAAGCCGCGCAGCGCACGCTCCTCGGCGTAGACGAGGTCACCATTTTCCAAGATGCCGTACAGCCGAGCCGCCGCAGTAGTCTCGCGGGCCGTGTCGGTCCGGGTGATGGCGTCGGATTCGAGCTCCCACGCCGTCTCGCCAGTTCGACCACCGTAGTAGATCTCGCAGATGCCGAACATGTGCGCGAGCACCAGCTCGATGGTCTCCTCCTCGTCCACCCGCCACCACCCGACTTCACGGGCCGCCGGGCGCAACACCTCACCGGATGCGCTCAGCAGCCACGCTCGCGCCTCGTAGACCAGAAACGGCCTGCCGTCATGGGCAAAGGTGATCTGCTGGCCGTAACGGAATTCGCCGAGCAGTGATGGGTACTGCGCCAGACCCTCACCGCGCCACACCCCCAGCAGTGGCGCGAGCGGCTGGCATTGTGCGTGCAACTCGATGCCCTGCCCCAGCGTGACGGCGTCCATGCTGATCGGCAGATCATCAAACCAGGGCAGGGTGCGGTCGGTGGCACCGTGGCCCGCGTCGGTCTCTGGGCTGGTGTGGGACACATCGCTGTTCACCACTGAATCCGATCACGAATCGGCCCTCTGCGCTAGGCAACCGATCGGCCATAACTGCGTCCTTACCGGTGTTCTTTCGGGGAACGCCCGGGAGGCACCGCCCGCCGCCGAAGCTGACGGGCGGGCGCGTCGGACCCGGCCGGGCCCGGACACCCTCCCCCCGCCCGGGGCCAGCCGGGTCACGCGCAACTTGTGAATAACACACTACGGACGGACTGCGTCGCAGCGGTAGGCTGATCCTCAGTTACCGAGGGGGTCTCCGTGTTCCATTTCTTTCGCCATGCCGTGATATCGCTCACCATTGCCGCCGGGTGCGCGGTGTTGACTCCCGCGATGGCGCTTGCGGCGCAATCGGCTACCGCACCGTGCGGAGCGTCCGCATCGGCCTGTATCAGTCTCAGCAGCCACCAGGCTTGGCTGATGAGCGGTGGCCAAGTCACCTATGGGCCAACCGCGATCACCTCCGGCAGGCCGGGTCAGCGAACCCCTCCTGGCGTGTTCCACGTGTTGTGGAAGGACAAGAATCACCGTAGTCCAGAATTCCACAACGCACCTATGCCCTATTCGGTGTTCTTCACCAACACTGGCATCGCTTTTCATGAGGGCAGCCTTAGCAAAGCATCAGCCGGGTGCATCCATCTGAGCCACAACGCAGCGACGACATTCTTTAGCAAACTGTCGGTGGGTCAGGTGGTACAGGTCGTGGCCTGAGGTCACGACCGCGGGGACGAGGACGAAAGCAGTTCACGTAGCGCGGGCAGCAGCGCACGCAGCGCCCGGCCACGGTGCGATACGGCGTCCTTCTCCGCCGGCTTCAGCTCGGCGGAGGTACGCCGCTCACCATCCGGCACGAAGATCGGGTCATAGCCAAAGCCGTTGCAGCCGCGAGGTGCCCGGGTCAGGGTGCCGCGCCAGTGTCCGCGGACCACGGTCTCGGTCGATGGCATATCGATCCCCGGCGGTACGGCCAGCGCCGCGGCACAGACGAACGCTGCACCACGACGATTTTCCGGCATGTCCGCCAGCTGATCGAGCACCAGTTGCAGGTTCGCGGCGTCCTCGCCGTGGCGGCCGGCCCACCTGGCCGACAGCACCCCGGGCATGCCATTGAGCGCGTCGACCTCCAGGCCCGAGTCGTCGGCAACCGTGGCCAGGCCAGTAGCTGCCGCCGCACTGCGGGCCTTGGCCAGCGCATTGCCCTCAAAGGTGGCAGCTGTCTCCGCGACCTCGGGGAACGGCGGCACGTCGTCGAGCCCCAATACCTGCACGCCGCCGACATCCGAGGAGGCCAGGATCCGCCTCAGCTCGACCAACTTCTTCGCGTTGCGCGTCGCCAGCAGCACCCGAACTGGGCTCACGACCGGGGCAACTCACCTGGGTAGGGCTCGGCCAGCGCGGTCGCTTGGAGTGCGGTCAGCTCTTGGCAACCCTTGAGCGCCACGTCCAACATCTGGTCCAGGGTAGAGCGAGCGAAGGTGCCGCTCTCCCCGGTACCTTGCAACTCCACCAGCGTGCCGGTATCGGTGGCCACGACGTTCATGTCGACCTCGGCGCGGCAGTCCTCCTCGTAGGGCAGGTCCAAGCGGACCCCGCCGTCCACGACACCGACGCTCACCGCGGCGATCGAACAGGTCAGCGGTTGCGGGCGACGCAGCCGGCCGGCCGCCTGCAACCAAGTCACCGCGTCGGCAAGGGCCACGTAGCTACCGGTGATCGCCGCGGTGCGAGTACCGCCGTCGGCTTGGATGACATCGCAGTCCAGGGAGATGGTGTTCTCTCCGAGCGCCGCGAGGTCGATGCAGGCGCGCAAGGCGCGGCCGATCATCCGGCTGATCTCATGCGTCCGGCCCCCAAGTCGGCCCTTGACCGACTCGCGGTCACTGCGGTTGTGAGTCGAGGACGGCAGCATCGCGTACTCCGCGGTGAGCCAGCCCTGTCCGGAACCCTTGCGCCAGCGCGGTACGCCCTCGACCACGCTGGCCGCGCAGAGAACCCGGGTGGCTCCGCACTCGATCAGCACCGATCCCGCGGGCCATTGCTGGTACCCACGCGTGATGCGCACGTCGCGCAGCGCCTCGTCCGTTCTACCGTCCGCTCGTGTCACCGCGCCAGCCTACCCACGCGCCGTTGCACGGTCAGATTTCACGACGGCTGAGCCGTCAGATTTCATAGTGGGTGCCCGCACGGACCAACTCGGTCGGCCCGTCGAAGGCGGCCTTCGCCTCGGATAGCACTAACGCAGCACCGGTCCACGGTGGAACGTGGGTAATCAGCAGCCGACCGACTCCCGCCGCCGCGGCCGCCTCCCCGGCATCCTTCCCGGACAGGTGTATCCCAGCGGGGTTGTCCGGCCGGTCGGGCCAGGACGCCTCGGCGAGCAGGACGTCCGCGCCGGCGGCCAGCTCGACGAGCTGTGGGCACGGGCCGGTGTCTCCGGAGTAGACCAGCGCGCCCCCCGCGTGGCTGACCCGCACGGCGTAGGCGTCACAGGTGTGTTCGACGCGTGCTGCGAGTACACCGAGCGAACCAATCCCGGCCATCGCGCCGCCGTAGGACCGGAAGGCGTAGAGGTCGGACAGGTCAGTCCGGTTGCGTTCGTCGGCGTTGGGTGCATAGGCAGCGATCAGACGCTCGGCGGCGTCCGGCGGCCCGTACACCGGCAGCACCTCGCACGGCAGTGGGTGCGGGTGGTAGCGGCGGTACACGGTCAGTGCCGAGATGTCCGCGCAGTGATCCGGATGCAGGTGCGACAGGATGAGCCCGTTGAGGGAGAACGGGTCGAGATAGCGCTGCAGCGCGCTGAACGTTCCGTTGCCCAGGTCGAGCACCACGCTGGTATCCCCGGCTCGAACCAGATAGCCAGACGCGGGCGACTCTGGACCGGGCACACTGCCGGAGCAGCCCAGTACAGTCAGCAGCATCGCTCTAGCATCTCAGCTCTTTATCAACCCGCAGCGGGCGCTGTCGCCGTCAACGACGGACCCAGGAAGCGGCGGGCCAGCCGGGCGAAGGACACCGGATCCCCGGTAGCGGTGAACACGTGCTCAGGTTCCTGCAGCTCGGTGCGCAGCAACTCGGCCTCGCTGAGGACCCGCAGCACATCTTTGGCGGTCTCCTCCGCGCTGGACACCAAGGTCACCGCGTCGCCCATGACGATTTGCAAGACGCCGGTGAGCAGGGGGTAATGCGTACAAGCCAGCACGAGGGTGTCCACACGGGCTCGCTGCAGTGGCTCGAGATACGACTGCGCCAACCCCAGCATCTGGCGTCCCGAGGTCATCCCGCGCTCGACGAAGTCCACGAATCGCGGGCAGGCCACCCCGGTCACCTCCACATGCGGAGCCGCGGCAAAGGCGTCGTCGTAGGCCCGGGACCGAATCGTGGCCTGCGTCCCGATCACCCCCACCCGACCGGAGCGGGTGGCAGCGACGGCTCGCCGCACCGCCGGGCGCACCACCTCCACCACCGGGATGCAGTAGCGCTCCCGCGCATCGGCCAAGCACGCCGCCGACGCCGTATTGCAGGCGATGACCAGCAGCTTCACCCCGCTTTCCACCAGGTCGTCGGCCACCGCCAGGGCGTGTGAGCGGATTTGCGCTATGGGCAGCGGACCGTAGGGACCGTGCGCGGTATCGCCGACGTAGTGCATCCGCTCATGCGGTAACTGATCGGCGATGGCGCGGGCCACAGTGAGGCCCCCGACGCCGGAGTCGAACACGCCGATAGGGGCGTCCAGACCGGTCACGGGCACCGACCCTACCCGAGGCGGTTCCCCGCATTGCTGAATGCGGGTTGGGGGGCTAGGCCCAGAGTTGGCCGTCTAGGCGGGCGGCGGCTTCATCCAGGTCGCCGGAGTAGGCGCCGGTGGAGAGGTACTTCCATCCGGCGTCGCAGACCACCATGACGATATCGGCAGGCTCCCCGGTGCCGGCGACCTTCTCAGCGACGGCCAGCGCGGCGTGCAGGATCCCGCCAGTGGAGATGCCGGCGAAGATGCCCTCGAGTTCCAGCAGCTCACGAGTTCGGCGCAACGCGTCGAGCGAGCCGACGGAGAACCGACCGGTGAGCACCTCCGGATCGTAGAGCTCGGGCACGAACCCCTCGTCGAGGTTGCGCAGGCCGTAGACCAGCTCCCCGTAACGGGGCTCCGCGGCGATGATCTGCACGTCGGGCTTGTGCTCCCGCAGGTAACGGCCGACCCCGACTAGCGTGCCAGTGGTGCCGAGCCCCGCGACGAAGTGAGTCACCGTGGGCAGGTCACGCAGGATCTCCGGGCCGGTGGTGCGGTAATGCGCCGCAGGGTTGGCCGGGTTGCCGTACTGGTAGAGCATCACCCAGTCAGGGTGCGCTGCGGCCACCTCCTTAGCCCGCACCACCGCCTGGTTGGAGCCGCCCGTCGCCGGTGAGAAGATTATCTCCGCACCGTAGGCCTCAAGGAGCTGCCGCCGCTCGATCGAGGTGTTTTCCGGCATCACGCACACCAGCCGGTAGCCCTTGAGCTTCGCCGCCATCGCGAGCGAAATGCCGGTATTGCCCGAGGTCGGTTCAAGGATGGTGCAGCCCTTGGTGAGCCGGCCGGAGCGCTCAGCGTCCTCGACCATGGCCAACGCCGGGCGGTCCTTTATCGAGCCGGTGGGGTTGCGGTCCTCAAGCTTGGCCCACAGTCGCACGTCAGATGCTGGAGAGAGGTGCGGCAGTCCTACGAGCGGTGTGTCACCCACCGCGTCGAGTAGCGAGTCATATCGGGCCATGGCGCTCCCTCCGGTCGCGCTCGTGCGTGGCGATGAGTGCTATAACACTGTTTCCCACTCACGAGCCGGCGCAGCCGCCAGCCACGGCTGGCAGGATCGTCACGTTGTCGCCATCGTGCACCGCGGCTTCCAGACCCCCGGCGAAGCGCACGTCCTCATCGTTGACGTAGACATTGATGAACCGGTGCAGGGATCCGTCTTTCACCAACCGGCCTTTGATCCCCGAGTGCCGGGTATCCAGGTCTTCGATCACCTCAGCAACCGTGGAGCCGGACGCGTCGACCGACTTCTCCCCCCCGGTGTGAGTACGCAGGATGGTGGGAACGGACACGGTGACGGCCATGGTCGGATTCTCCTCTGGGTGCGGTCTGCTCACCAGTACCAGTACGCACAACCAACCCCGGGCATTCCGAGGAGGTCGCGCCGATCAGGGCGCGTCGGGGACGTCGTCGGCACCGGTATGGGAGAACATGTACGACTCGACAACCTCAACCGGCTCCTCGGTGACCTCGCCATCGACGATGCGATAGGACCGCAGCTCGTGGCTGTCGGGATCGCGGGTGGACACCAGCACGTAATGAGCGTCGGGCTGCGAAGCGTAGGAGATGTCGGTACGCGAGGGATAGGCCTCGGTGGCGGTATGCGAGTGGTAGATCACCACTGGTTCCTCGTCGGCGGCATCCATCGCACGCCACACCCGCAATTGCTCAGTCGCGTCGAATCGGTAGAAGGTCGGCGAGCGTTCGGCGTTGACCATCTCGATGAGCCGTTCCGGACGATCGGAACTCACCGGTCCGGCCACCACACCACACGCCTCGTCCGGGTGGTCCCGCCGAGCGTGTCCAACCATCGCGTCGACAAGGTCGCGCCGGATCATCAGCACGCTCTCATCCTACGTGCCAGCCAGCGCTTGGATGAGGGATTCTTGGACCCAGGTCAGCCAGTGGTACACCACCAGGTGCGGCGCGCGCGGGTCATCGGCGGGAAGCTCGTCGGGCATGTCCTCGGTCACCTCGAGCACAGTGCCCAGGGCCAACCGGACGTCATTGAGGGCAGACAGCCACGCTTGCGCCTGCTCGTCGGTCAGGCGAATGCGGCCGCCGCCCGCGGGGCAGGTGTCCAGTACGACACCGGCCACGCCGTCCTTGACGGCCAGCAGCTCGGGTTCGTGCAGTGCCCGCAGGCCGCCGGACAGGGTGGCGTCCTCGCGGTGGAAATCGGGGAGCAGCCGGGCCAGCACCCGGTCGGCGGGCGGCGTGGTCGGGCCGGCGGTGATGCCGGTGAGTTCGGCGAGCTCGTCGTGTGGGAGCGCCGCGACCCGCGCCTCGAGCATCTCGCGGACCTGACCGACCATTCCCCGTAAGACCCCGGCTTCCCGTTCGGACAGGTGCGCCACCAGCAGCCCGCCGCGACGCCGCCAGCCGTTCACACGTCCCGCTGCATGGTCGCCCAGAGCCCGGCACCGTGCAGCTTCGCGACATCGATCTCCAC
>JBHEMR010000118.1:0-17396 GCA_046262495.1 Pseudonocardiaceae bacterium
GGTGACTCGAAAACCTCGCTCGGCGAGCTCGAGCGCCGCGGACAGGCCAGCCACCCCACCGCCGAATACAGCAACCTTCGCTCCGGCAGGCACCGCGCCAGCCGACGCCGGCGCAGCCAGCAATCCGGACATGGTAATCAGGCCGGTCGTCGCAGCATCCCAAAGGAACTGCCTGCGCGACCAACCTGCACGCACCGGATCGCGCCCCATACCAGGCTCCTTCACCTGCCCCGGAGCCCACACCCCCGCGACAACCCAGCGCCACTGTCCGTGACTGTCCGTCACTCCCGATCCGCCGCAGGACTGTATCCTCAGCTGACGGCTAAGGTTGTCCGGGGCAACGGTAAGGTTTCGTTAACGAGCGGTCTCCTCGCCGAGGCGCCCGGTCGGGCTGGTCATGGCGATCACCGTCTTGCCTGCGGCGTGCGTGTTCTCGGCCAATTTCGCAGACACCGCCGCCACCGGAATCTCGGCTGTTCGGGATGACCATGTCCACCGACCGCGACGATGGCGGTTGATGGCGGAGTTTCTGGAGGAGTATCGCTGAGAATTGCTCGATACGCGATGGGGTCTGCTGGCGGCAGAACCGACCGGCACCGCCGACGAATTGGGATGTGTTCATGGCTGCGCTGGCGGAGCAAGCAACCGATGGTCCCATCCCCGTGGCAGACCGCTGAGGGTACTACCCATGTTTTCCCTGTGCTTTCTCCCTGAAACTCATCAATTCGTGATAAGCGGCGACTGCACCGCGCCGGAGATGCGATTCGCCGTCGACGGTTCCGATTCTCTCAAGTATGACCTGTATTACGGAGGATAAACGTCGGATATGGGAAGGTGAGCAGAGGCCATACGTGACCTCTGCTAGGCTGACTGATAAGTGACCGCCGAGCGGCCGGTCCTGCGGTCTACGAGCGCGAGAAGGATCGTTGACGAGGACGACGTAGGCCTATGGGCGATGTATTCTTAGCTTCGAGCTATACTGACTCTTCGAGCGTTCGGTGGTGAACTATGCTCGTCTCCTGGGCGAGGACGAATAGCACCCGTCGCTCCTGGTCCAGCCAGCTGGTGGCGCTGGGCTCCAGCCTGGTTTGATCCGACTACAGCGCCCGGCAGGTATGGCTCAGGTCACCCGACTTCCTGTGTGGGCGGGTGGCGCAACCGGGCGCCCACCCGGCCCTTGAGGTGTCCCATGCACATTCGCCCGCCCGCCGCAGGATGGGTACATCCGGTTGACGAGCTGCTTTCGCTGGTGAAGCGAACCGGTTACGGCTTCCGACACGTGTCGGCGCTCTACGCCGGTGCCGTCATCGTGCCGATCCTGCTGGCAAGCGCGATCGGTCTATCCGTCCGTGCTGGCGGAGTCCGGCGATGAACGGCCTGGACCGGTTGAACGCCCTGCCTGCCGCGAGCGCCGAACACGAGCTGCTGGCCTGCTGCTCGGCGCCGCGGTGGGCGCACGCGGTCGCCGCCGCCCGGCCCTATCCCTCCGTCGACGCGCTGCAGGCGGCCGCGGCGGCGGCGCTCACCGACGCCGACGTCGCCGACGGCTTGGTCGGGCACCCGCGCATCGGCGAGCGCACGGCCGACCCGCGCTCGCAACGCGAGCAGGGCATGGTGACCAGGGCGTCGCCCGACGTACTCGCTGCGCTGGCCGCGGGCAACCGGGCCTACGAGGAGCGGTTCGGGCACGTCTACCTCGTCTGTGCCAGCGGACGCAGCGCGGCCGAGCTGCTCGACGTGTTGCGCAAACGGCTAGCCCACGACCTCGCCACTGAGCGTGACGTGGTGCGCCGCGAACTGGTCGCGATCAACCGGCTCCGGCTCGACGCGCTCGTTCGGTGGGCTGGCGAGTGAGCCTATCGACGCACGTCCTCGACGCGGCGCTCGGCCGGCCCGCCGCCGGGCTCGCCGTCCGGCTTGAATTCGGCGGCGAGCTCATCGCGCAGGCCACGACCGACGACGACGGCCGGCTCCGCGGGTTCGAACCCGAGCTGACCGCCGGCACCTATCGGCTCGTATTCGCCACCGGCGATTACTTCTCTGCCACCGGCCAGCAGGGGTTCTATCCCGAGGTGGCCGTGACCTTCACCGTCACCGATCCGGCGCAGCACCACCACGTACCGCTGCTGCTGTCACCGTTCGCCTATTCGACCTACCGCGGGAGCTGATCATGAGCATCGTGCTCGGAACCAACCAGTACGGGAAGGCGGAGACCCGCGTCGTGCGAATCTACCGCGACACCGACCGCCACGAGATCCGCGACGTCTGCGTCTCCACAGCGCTGCGCGGCGACTTCACCGCGGCGCATCAGCAAGGCGACCAGTCCCGGGTGCTGCCGACGGACAGCCAGAAGAACACCTGCTACGCGTTCGCAAAGGAGCATGGGCTGCGCGAGATCGAGGCGTACGCGCTCGGCTTGGCCCGCCACTTCGTCGACGACGTCGAGCCGGTGGAGGAAGCGCGCATCGAGGTGGAGGAGTACGCCTGGGAGCGCGCCGAGGTTGGCGGACCCGGACAACGGCAGGGTCACGACCATACTTGGGTCCGCCGCGGGCCTGAGGTCCGAACCACGGTCGTGACGGTCGACGGCGGCGGGGCGCAGGTCGGGTCGGGGCTGCGCAACCTGGTGCTGCTCAAGTCGACCGGTTCCGAGTTCACGGGGTTCCTGCGCGACCGCTACACCACGCTAACCGAGGCTCACGACAGGGTGATGGCGACCTCCTTGGTCGCGCGGTGGCTCTATGCGGGCACGGACGTCGACTGGGACAAGACCTACCACGACGTCCGCCGGCTCCTAGTCGAGCGGTTCGCGACCGTATACTCGCGCGCGCTGCAGCAGACACTGTGGGAAATGGGCAAGGCGGTTCTCGAGGCCCACCCAGAGATCACCGAGATCGCGCTCTCGGCGCCGAACAAGCACCACTTCGCCGTCGACCTGACGCCGTTCGGCCTGGAGAACCCGGGCGAGGTGTTCCACCCCGCGGACAGCCCGTACGGGCTGATCGAGTGCACGGTCGCCCGCGACAGCGCCGCATGAACAAACGTGCAGCGAGTCGTCGGAGCAGGGCGGGTGGCCGCTGATCGCCGGCTCGGATCACGGCAGCGAGCGCAGGGCGAGGAACATGTCGACCCGGTCCTCGAACCGGCCCGAGGTCGAGCGAGCCCATCGCATGCTCGGTGATCGCCGAGAACGGCACCTCCATCGGCACCAGGCCGTGCACTCCCGCCCGGGATTCGTGTCCGCGATCGCTACTTCGCGGGGGCGGTGTGGGCTTGACTGTATGGCATGGACTTCCTGCAGCCGGGGACCTGGGCCGAGGCCCTCGCGGCACGCGCGGCGTACCCGGACGCGCTGCCTATCGCGGGCGGCACCGACGTCATGGTCGAGATCAACTTCGATCGGCGGCGGCCGACCGCCCTGCTCGACCTCTCCCGGGTGGCCGAGCTCGCGCAGTGGGGATATGACGGCGGCCAGGTCAGGCTGGGCGCTGGCGTCACCTACGCCCGGGTGATGGCCGAGCTCGGTGCGCTGCTGCCGGGCCTAGCGATGGCGGCCCGGACGGTCGGCTCGCCGCAGATCCGCAATCGTGGCACCGTCGGCGGCAACCTCGGCGCGGCGTCGCCTGCCGGTGACTCGCACCCGCCGCTGCTCGCCACCGACGCAGTGGTCGAGATCGCCTCGGCCGCCCGCGGCGTGCGGCAGGTGCCGATCGGCGAGTTCTACGTCGGGGTCAAGCGCAACGCCCTAGCCCCCGACGAGCTGATCGCCGCCGTGCTCGTCGCGCCCGCGGACGGACCGCAGCAGTTCTGCAAGATCGGCACCCGCAATGCGATGGTCATCGCGGTGTCGGCGTTCGGGCTGGCCCTGCACGGGGACCGGCGCGCCGTGGGCACCGGCATCGGGTCGGCGGCGCCCACGCCGCGCCGCGCCCCCGACGCGGAGCGGTTCCTGGCCGGTGAGCTTGACGCGGGGGGGTTCTGGGAGTCGCGGGCGCCGCTGCCCGCCGCGCTGGTCCAGGAGTTCGGCGACAGGGTCGCCGCCGCGGCCGCCCCGATCGACGACGTCCGCGGCAGCGCGGCCTACCGGCGGCACTGCCTGGCGATCATGGGCCGCCGCGCCGCGACCTGGGCTTGGAACGACTACCGGAAGGCGGCCTGAGACTGTGCGCGTCACCACCACCGTCAACGGCCTCGAGTACACCGTCGACGACGTCTGGCCGGCCGAGAGCCTGCTGTACGTGCTGCGCGAGCGGATGGGGCTACCCGGCTCGAAGAACGCGTGCGAGCAGGGGGAATGCGGTTCCTGCACCGTCTACCTCGACGGCCGGCCAGCCTGCGCGTGCCTGGTCGCAGCCGGGCAGGCGAACGGCCGCTCGGTGACGACGGTCGAGGGTCTGAGCCGGGACGGGCAGCTCCATCCGGTGCAGCAGGCGTTCATCGAGTGCGGCGCCGTGCAGTGCGGCTTCTGCATCCCAGGCCTGATCGTCTCGACGCACGACCTGCTGAACCGTTGTGCGCGTCCGTCCGACCCGGAGATCCGCGAGGCGCTGGCCGGCAACCTGTGCCGCTGCACCGGCTACGAGAAGATCCTCGACGCGGTGCGGTTGGCCGCCGCACGCAGCGAGTGCGCAGCCCGCGTTGAGGCGGCCGGGCAGCCGGGTGACCGAGCGTGATCACGATCATCGACGGCGCCCACGTCGTCACCGTGACAGGCGCGGAGCACCCGGGCGGGCACGTCGTAGTCGATCACGACCGGATCACCGCGGTCGGCCCGGGCCCCGCCCCCCACATCGACGGAGCGCACGTGGTCGACGGGCGCGGGTGCCTGCTCACCCCCGGCTTGGTCAACACTCACCAGCACCTCTACCAGTGGGTGACCCGCGGGCTGGCGGTCGACGAGACGCTCTTCGGCTGGCTGACCCGGCTTTACCCGGTATGGGCAGGGATCGACGAGCACGCGGTGCACACCGCCGCGTCCGGCGCGCTGGCGTGGCTGGCCCGCACGGGCTGTACCACCAGCACCGATCACCACTACGTTTTCCCGGTGGGCGGCGGCGACCTCCTCGCCGCGGAGATCGAGGCCGCCCGTGCGGTCGGCCTGCGGTTCCACCCGTGCCGCGGTTCGATGGACCTCGGGCGGCGCGCCGGCGGGTTACCCCCCGACCACGTCGTGGAGGATCGCGACGCAATACTCGTCGCCTACGAGGACGCGATCGATCGCTGGCACGACCCGGCACCGGGCGCGATGCTACGGATTGCGCTCGCCCCGTGCTCGCCGTTCTCGGTGACTCGCGAGCTGATGTGCGAGTCCGCCGAGCTGGCCCGCCGCAACGGTGTGCGGCTGCACACCCACCTCGCCGAGACCCTCGACGAGGAGGACTTCTGCCGCGAGCGGTTCGGCTGCTCCCCCCTGGAGTACGCGGAAAACCTGGGCTGGACCGGCCCCGACGTCTGGTACGCCCACGCGATCCACCTCGACGACGCCGCTGTCAAGCGGGTCGGGGCTGTCGGCACCGGGGTCGCGCACTGCCCGTCCTCCAACGCACGGCTCGGCGCCGGCATCGCTCGGGTGCGCGACCTGCGCGACGCCGGCGCGGCGGTTGGCATCGGCGTCGACGGCGCGGCGAGCAACGAGGCCGGTAGCCTCCTGGAGGAGGTGCGGCAAGCATTGCTGTTCGCTCGCGCCCGAGGCGGACCGCAGGCCCTCGCCGTCCGCGACGCCCTGGAGATGGCCACCCTCGGCGGCGCTAGCGTGCTCGGGCGCGCCGACGAGCTGGGCTCCATCGAGCCGGGCAAACTCGCCGACCTCGCCCTGTGGCGTCTCGACGGGCTGGCCCACGCCGACGTCGCCGACCCGGTCGCCGCCCTCATCCTCTGCGTGCCACCACCTCTTCAGCTGCTGCTCGTCGGTGGGCGCCCCGTCGTCGAGCACGACCGCGTCCGGACCGTCGACGAGGACGCCCTGGCCCGCGCGGCCGTGGACGTCCACCGCGCCCTCCTGGAGAAGTCATGACCTCCGCAGCGACCTCCACCCGCGGGTCGACTACCGCTGGCCGGATCGGCGACAGCCCGCTGCGCCCCGACGGCAGGCTCAAGGTCACCGGCGAGTTCCTCTACGCCAGCGACCTGCGGCACGACGACATGCTCTGGGGTGCCACGCTGCGCAGTCCGCATCCGCATGCCCGGATTACAGCGATCGACGTCACCGGGGCGCTGGCGCTGCCCGGCGTGCACGCCGTGCTCACCGCCGTGGACGTGCCCGGTGAGAACGCGGTGGGCCTCGAGCACGCCGACCAGCCCGTGCTGGCCGCCGGCGTAGTCCGGTATCAGGGGGAGCCGGTGGCGCTCGTGGCCGCCGACGACGCCGAGACCGCGCGGCGTGCCGCCAAGCGCATCCACGTCGACTACAAGGTGCTGCCCGCGGTCACCGACCCGCGGCGCGCGCTCGACGGCGACGCCCCCAAAGTGCATCCGGGCGGCAACCTGGTCCGGCACCTGAAGCTGCGTCGCGGCATGGAGAACCCGACTGCGCCGGTCGTCGTAGCCCTCGATTTCGCGGTCGGCATGCAGGACCAGGCCTTCCTCGGACCGGAGTCCGGGCTCGCCATGCCTGCCGAGGACGGTGGGGTGGACCTTTACGTCGCAACGCAGTGGCTGCACGTCGACCAGCAGCAGATGTGCCGAGCGCTGGGGATGCCGCCGGAGAAGGTGCGGCTGACCCTGGCCGGCGTCGGCGGCGCGTTCGGCGGCCGAGAGGACCTGTCCGTGCAAGTCCACGCCTCGCTGCTCGCGGTGCGCACGGGACGCCCGGTCAAGATGGTCTACTCCCGCGAGGAGTCGTTTTTTGGCCACGTGCACCGCCATCCGGCGACGATGCGCTACGAGTTCGGCGCCGAGCGCGACGGAACCCTGGTGTACGGACAGGCCCACATCCTTTTCGACGGCGGCGCCTACGCTTCGTCGACCGGAGCGGTCGTCTGCAATGGCGCCACGCTGGGGCTGGGCCCGTACCGGATTCCCCACGTCGCCGTGGACTGCTACGGCGTTTACACGAACAACCCGCCGTGCGGGGCGATGCGCGGCTTCGGCTGTGTGCAGGCCGCGTTCGCGCACGAGGCGCTGATGGATGAGCTGGCGGACGCGGTCGGGTTGGACCCAGTGGAGATCCGCCGGCGCAACGGGATGCGCGAGGGGGACCGGAACATCACCGGCCAGCTCGTCGACTCCGCCGCCCCGGTCGCGGAGTTGCTGGCGACTGTGCGCGACCTGCCATTGCCCGCGGAGCCGCCAGCGGAGCGCGACCTGCGCGAGCTGCCCGGTGGGGTCGGCAACACCACCCACGGCGAGGGCGTGCGACGCGGGGTCGGCTACGCGGTGACCTACAAGAACGTCGGATTCTCCGAAGGCTTCGACGACTACTCGACCGCCCGGGTCCGCCTGCACGTTGAAGGTGGAGAGCCGGTGGTAACCGTGCACACCGCCGCCGCCGAGGTCGGCCAGGGGTTGGTCACCGTGGAGCAGCAGATCTGCCGTACCGAGCTGGGTGTCGACCGGGTCGTGGTGCACCCCAAGGACACCGGTGTCGGGTCCGGCGGGTCGACCTCGGCGTCGCGACAGACCTACGTCACCGGTGGTGCGGTCCAGGCGGCCTGCGAGGCGGTCCGCGCTCGCGTGCTGGCCCGGGCAGCCGAGTCGGCCGGCCGGGCCGACCTCCGGCTCGCCGGTGACAAGATCGTCGCCACGAGCGGGGAGGTCGTCACAGGGCTGACCGAGTTGCTCCGCGACGAGCCGGTCGAGGAGACCGTCGAGTGGCGCCACCGGCCCACCTACTCCGTCGACCCGCAGACCGGCCAGGGCGACGCGCATGTCCAGTACGCATTCTCCGCGCACCGGGCCGTAGTCGACGTGGACGTCGAGCTCGGGTTGGTGAAGGTGGTCGCGCTGGACACCGCGCAGGACGTCGGCAAGGCGATCAACCCCGACGCCGTCGTCGGCCAGATCCAGGGCGGCAGTGTACAAGGCATGGGGCTGGCGCTGATGGAGGAGGTCGTCGTCATCGGAGGTCGGGTGCGCAACCCGTCGTTCACCGACTACCTCATCCCCACGATCCTCGACACACCGCCCATGCAGATCCGCGTGCTGGAGTACGCCGACCCGCATGCGCCCTACGGGGTGCGTGGCGTGGGCGAGCCGCCGACGATCTCCTCCGGCCCCGCGGTGGCTGCGGCAATACGTGCCGCCACCGGCCGACCCCTGCGCAGAGTGCCGATCCACCCAGAGCACATCACCAGGACATGATCTCCGGTGCGGGGAGTCGGCGGGCATGCGCCGGCAAGGGTTTCATCGCGGCGGGCTGCGACGCCGACCGACCACCCTTTACGCGCGCCGGCGGTTGACCGGGGTCGTATGCGATGCACCGGTGCTGGTTGGCCGAAGTGATGACCAACCTAGTCCCGTCGCCAGTGAGGTCACCAGGCTTAACACGGCTATGTGGATCCCGGCACCCGGACTGATCCTGCCCGCGCCAGTCACTCCTCCGCCCGGCCCGTCAGTTCGAACCGACAAGCAAGTCGACCACGCCCACGAATGGCATGAAACAGCCTGGTTCCAGTAGCGGCGCCACCGCGCCCGTGGAGGCACGTCATGGCATCTGGTAAGAACTTTGCGCTCGCTAATGAGCCACGTTACCCGTCAACCTGTATGAACCTTGCATACTCACAGGGCCGGCCGGCATCGTCGACCACAAACAGCATATAGGGGCCCGGTGGCGCAACTGTCCCGCTGGGCGGTGCGGTCGTGATCAAGATGTTGGCCCCGGTCACCTGGAAACGAAGAAGGACCGCCCGTTGATCAGCATCGAATGCGTGGGTCGATGAGCCACACCGCATGAGCACCATAGCCGCAATGACGGCAGCGTCTGACACGCCCACAGTGAATTGTGAGCTATGGCGTGCGGAGGATGGGCAAGCAGTGATCCTTGGTCGAGGTCCCGGCGGATAAGGGGGTTCGTAGATCTCGATCTGCTCCTGAACGGGTGTCGGCGGTTGGTCCGGTTGGTTAGGGGAATTGCCGCCAGCTGTCCAAACTCTACCATCTGGCATAAGCAAAGCAGTGGAATGATAGTTTCGCAAAACTTTAGCCGGATCGGCGATTGTGTGCCATACGCCGGTACCCGTCAGGTAACGGCCTTGCCGGCGGTCGAGAGGAGCATCATAGATTTCAGGCTCCATCACGCCAGTCTGATCGTTATCTGGCGCCGCTCCCCCCGTGAGCAGCACATCGCCGGTGGGCAGCAAGGTCGCACAGCCATGAATTCGGGCGCGACTCTCGGGGTGGATTTGGAACCAGGGTCGCCAGTCGCCGGTGGTCTCCCAGAACGTTGACCAGACTGCACCGTTGGTGCCGGTGGTGAATAGGTCGAGGTGGGTGTCGTTGGAGCGCCACAGGGCGGTGACCGTCGCGCCGGGTGCCAGCGTGGTCTCGGGGTGGATTTGGAACCAGGGTCGCCAGCCGCCGGTGGTTTCCCAGAACGTTGACCAGACTGCACCGTTGGTGCCGGTGGTGAAGAGGTCGAGGTGGGTGTCGTTGGAGCGCCACAGCGCGGTGACCGTCGCGCCCGGCGACATCGTGACGTTGGAGAGGCGTGGAACATCGACCCAGTTCGGATTGGCCTGGCCTAGGTCGATCAATTGTGAGCGCGCACCACCAGCCAGCAACACCCGCGGTCGGTAGTCGTCATCGGGCACGAGCGGGAGAAGCACGGATGGGCAGTTAAAGTCATGGTAGGCGGCGTCGGGCAGGGGAGACACTTCGCGCGCAGTTCCACTCGCCGGGTCAAGGCTGATATTGCGCTCGAAGCCGTTCATTCGAGAGGACACGAACAGCGATCCGTCTCGGAGTAGGTGCGTTCGTGGATACAAGATAGGCTCAGCGCGCACATCGCCAACAGGAGTGGGCAGCGTTATCCAAGCGTTAGTGCTTGGCTGGTAGCGCTCGGCGGTGTTGTTGCCGTGACGAGTGTCATCTGCAGCAGGGTGACCCTGGAAGGCAAGTACCTCACCATCGGCGAGCGTGCACAGTGTCGGATACCAGCGACCGCCGCCGGTCGATCGACCCGGTTGCGGACCCATGTCAGCGGCAACGGAGAAACTACTGGTAGTGGGCGTGTAGATGGCGCAGTGACGGTGTCCTTCAAAGTGCATCGCGTGATGGATTCCACCTGCATCCGGGGGATACTTGAGAGTCCCACCAGCAATGAGGAGTCGACCATCACTGAGAAATGCATGTCCGCAACAGAAGACATCGAACGTCGGAGACTGAACCTGGATCAATGGTGACTCTGGATGTCGACAATTGAATCTTCGGGTGTGATCGAAATGGCCCGCTCGTGCTTCGTCGATAGAGTGGTTGTCGCCGCCAAAAAGAATAATCTCGCCTTCACCGCCATCGGACGGAACCAGTGCGGCATGAATAGCGACAACGCCATCAGATGAGATTGCCGGTGCCCAGCCATGGTCGGCAGCACGCGGACTCGCTTTCGAGACCATGTCTAACTGCCTCCCCTTGTATTTACGAGCAGCCACTTGCCCGATATCGCGGTTCCCGACACGGAACTGCACACGCCTGTCATCGCGGGCGAACTGGCGAGTGTTACGACATCGACCGACTCAGCTGGCCTGCGCCTCGTCGACGCGCACGTCCGAGTGGCCGTGTACATCGTCGCTAGCGCAGGCGTCTGAGACCCCGCATCGGTCGCAGCCGGGACTTCAGTCGGCTGTGATCAGCTTCGACCGAGTTGGTCGCATACTAAAGATGGACGTTGAAGCCGTATGCCCATGACGGCGCTGATGCCCCTAATGGATGTCAAGGCGCTGGTCGATTCGATCACGGTGCCTTTGGCAGGGAGGGAGAATCATAAGCCTTGCCATCCGCTCCGCACCGAAGTCACGGAGTCCGCACGAACTCGCACACTCGTGCGCTACATAAATGTACTGTCAGCCACCGCTCTCAAGGTACATAGGCGAACGCCTGGACCCGGTGGCGTAATTGTCCCTTGATCGGTCCGCCGTGCCGAGCCGTACCGGTTATCATTCGAGCGACTCGCCGCTTGATAGATACAGATAGATCAGCGATGCGGGCGGGATCGAGGGATCTCCCCAGCCGCTCCGGAAGTCGCTGCACCAGCGTCTGTGGATCAGCGATTCGCGTACATGTAGTTTTTTTAACGGTGCCTTGGTGCCTGCGGTACGTCTGTCTTACTGTGATGTGGAGAGGCTGTTGGCTCAACGACCCAGGTCAAAAGTAGAGGAACTGCTGTGACTGTGACCCCGCTGATCATCGACACAGACCCGGGGGTCGATGACGCGTTCGCCATCGCGTTGGCCACTGCCAGTCCGGAGGTCGACCTGTGCGCGGTCACCACGGTTTTTGGCAATGTGGGGATTGAGCAGACCACCAGCAACGCACTGCGTTTGCTGGCCTTGTGCGACCGCGAAGACGTGCCGGTAGCGCGGGGCGCTGATCGGCCGCTCGTGTACCCGCATCCGTTCTGCGCGACGTACGTGCATGGTTCCGATGGCCTCAGCGGTCGACGCGAGATGCTCCCCGTGCCCAGCCGCGAACCCGATCCCGCCGACGCAGTGGATCTCATGGCGCGGGTACTGCGCGCCACGGCGCAGCCAGTGACGATCGCCGCGATCGGTCCGCTAACGAATATAGCGCTCTTGCTGGCGACGCATCCCGGTCTCAAGCCCAAGATTGGCCGGCTGGTAGTGATGGGCGGGACACTTGGCGGCGGCAATGTCACTGCTACCGCCGAGTTCAACGTCTGGAGCGATCCCGAGGCGGCGCGACGGGTGCTGACCGAGGAAGACCTCCCCACGGTGCTGATCCCGATGGACCTCACGATGCGCTGCTCAGTGGATA
Organism: Pseudonocardiaceae bacterium; assembly: GCA_046262495.1. Classification (GTDB taxonomy): domain Bacteria; phylum Actinomycetota; class Actinomycetes; order Mycobacteriales; family Pseudonocardiaceae. The sequence goes on from JBHEMR010000118.1 coordinate 11,926, forward strand.
AGGACTGGTTGACTCAGCTGGAAGCGGCGGGACCAGTGGGCAGCACGTTAGTCTCGCTCACCCCCACTTATTTGGACCATTACCGGCGGGTCCTCGGACGAGAGGCACTAGTGCTGCACGACGCGGTGGCGCTGGCCGAGGCGGTGCTGCCCGGCATCCTCGACTGCACTCCGCTGCCCGTAGACGTGGAGTGCTCGCTCGGCCCGGCCCGCGGAGTCGTGTTGGCGGACCGCCGCGCGATCTCACCGGCTGAACGCACCACCGGCCGCCCTGTGGAGTTGGCCTTGGACACGGACCTAGCCGAGCTGCATAGGTTTCTTCTCGACCGCCTCGGTCGCTAGGTTCTGGCCTAGAGGTTGCGGAATGATGCGACAGTCATGGGTGCAAGCTCGCCCTGGTGAAGATCACGAGCTGATGCGCAAGCGCTGGTCGCGGGGTGTTTCTCGGCGGCAACATCGGCAACACCACTCCCGCCGAGCGCGCGGGCTGCTTCCCAGAATCGCCGCTCTGCCCGGGCGGGTTGAAAGCGTCGTCGCTCACATCAAGACCTGGCTGATGCTCCGTGAAGAAGGCGGTCGCTATTGAGCCGGCAATGGATCAGTACGAGAGCGTGGTCCAAGCCGCCATCGGACTGTCCTTCTTTACGGCTTACGAAGAGGTGCACAGAATGCGTCGGCAGCTACTCCTTACTCAGCGTGTGGGCTTAGTCAGACTCCACCAAACTGTCGGTCTCCCGCATCGCCCAGACCTGGAACAATAAACCCGATATCATTTAGCCGATCGTCCACATTCGCTGTTACAACTCGATCAATCGGAAGTCCGGAGTCCTGGATGAGGCGCAGTCCCTCAGGAGAGGCTATCGCACAGACAACTGTTACATGTGAAGCACCGCGCTCGGCCAGTAAGCGAGCCGTATACGCCGCGGAACCACCCGTGGCGAGCATCGGGTCCAAAATATATGCGAACCGACCTGCGATTGATTCCGGAAGCGACACCATATAGCAGGTTGGAAGCAATGTCGCCTCGTCTCGAGATAACCCAACAAATCCAACTGTCGCCATTGGCATCAGCGACAGTCCTGCGTATAGCATTCCAAGTCCTGCCCTGAGTATCGGTACTAAGAGAGGCGGATTGCTTAGCTTGACACCAATGGCTGGCGATACCGGCGTCGTTATTGGCACCTCGATAACCGGCTCATACCGCCCTGCTTCAAGAAGCACAATCGTTGAAATATACGACAACGCCGATCTAAAGCCCTCCGCGTCAGTCGTGCTGTCGCGGAGCTTGCCGACAGCCGCGGAAAGAAGCGCGTTTTCTACGACGATAACGTCCACCGGTTCAACGTACTATGACATCGGTCTCACGCCTAGCGCACACTCGCGAACTTGACCATGCCGACCTCGTCCATGCATCTCCTTGAACCCGCTTGCCTCTACTAGCTAACCCCCGTGCGCGCTACGCCGGACCGGTTGATGCTTCAGAGCATAGGGGCACAGAAAACGCCGTCGACGGCCGCCGACTTCGATGTTCAGAATCGCCCCGACGGTCTGAACCACTATTTTGGGAGCAGTGAGGATGTCCCGCGTCCAGATCGGGCATCAGGCTGGCCAGATACCGGTTGGCGTCGTAGCCGGGCTAGGTCGGTGACGATCTCGCGCAACGTCAGCACGTCGTCGGCGTCCGGCGGCGGACTCGTTAGCACTGTCTGCGCCTGCGCCGTCGCGATGACCCGGGCGAGCTCCAACCCAGGTTCACCGCGTCCTGCACACCAAGGTGGAGGTCCTGCCACCGATGGGCGAGTGAATGTGCGCGGAGTCGCCCGCGAACAGTACCCGGCCGACTCGGTAGTCGACGACCTGCTGGCTGCTGGCATCACTGAACCGGGTGCCCCAGCGCAGCCGGTCCAGGCGGGTCCGCGGCCCGTGCACCGCGGTCAGCGTGCGGTGGTTGACTGCCGAGGAGTAGCCCTTGTCGCTCTGGAGCCGGTTCCAACCGTGCCCGGCCCGCGTCCTGGAGAAGAAGATCGACGTACTGCGCGAATTTCGAGTGCGACTACCGCACCGTTGAAGATCTACCTGGACTGCTAGCTTCGAGACTTGAATGAACGTGGAGTCGTCACGCCAGCAGATCCGCTGCGCAACCAGCGGGGCGTGACGGCCTCCGGGCCGGCGCGCGTGCCGAGGCGCGCCAGCCACCGTCCTAACCTGGGTATGAGCGGGATACGGTGAAACCCGCTGTGCTGGTGTCCCTCGCGGGTCCTGTCCATGCGCGACGACAAGGAGCCCGTTGCCCCATTGGCCGATCTTCGATGGCCTTGAACAGTTTATTCGACTCGCGGCGCTCAGGCTGCGAACCTCCTGCAGGCGGTGGTGGGCGGGTGGGGCGCGGCGCGGGCGTCCGGTCGATCCTTCGAATGAAATGATCGAGGTCGAGTGGAGGTTTGATGAGCGGTGCCGTAGACGAGCAGCGACCGGTTGATCGGTCAGATCGACCGATCGGGAACCGGGTGAACGTGCCTTGCGCGACGGGCGTGCGGCGAGTATTCACCGCCTTGGGGATCTGCGGCGTCGCGATCGCGGGATGCACTTCACCCGAGGTCGCCACCACGGCGGCGCCGATCACCCTGTCTCCCTCGGCTTACCAGAACAAACTTCGGAGCGCCAACGTTGCGGTGGCGGCGGCGTTCGACCGCTTCGCCACGGCGGGATCGCCTCAGGATGCCCGCGCAGAGCTGGCAGAGGCGTCCGCCGCCGTGGTGGAGGCAGCCCGGCTGCTGGATGTTGAACCACCCGCTGAGGTCTTGACGGTGCACCGTGACCTGCTCGCGGGGTTGCGGCAGCTCGCTGCGGATCTGTCTCAGCGCAGTGATCAGGCGGCGTCGATGGAGTTGTGTGCGGCCCCCTCGATCATCGCTTCGGTCAGTAACACACCAGGGGTGAACAGCCTGCGGGCGGTGCGCGAGGTTTTCAGCTCGGGTCTTGGGGGTGTGACCTACCAGTGGGGAGAGTCCCTCCTAGCCCCCACACAGTTCCCGGAACGCCGACTGGCCAATGGTCAGCTCCTTGACAGCCTACGACGAACCGGAAACGGACAAATCAGGATCGACAACGGCACCGAACACGACGCCGTCGTCAAACTCGTGCAGAGCGGCGAATCGGTCGTGTCCGTTTATGTCGGCAAGGGAGCGAACACTACCGTCGACAATATAAACGATGGTAGTTACGAGCTGTTCTACACCTCCGGTATAGACTGGGACGACCAACTCAAGACCTTTACCCGGTCTTGCCTGTTCAAACGTTTCGAGACCCCAGTGGAATTCACTACTGTACCCATCACGAGCGGTATCAAATACACCACGCAGGCTGTCCGCCTACAGTCCCGACCTGGAAAGAACGCCCCGACCACGGTGCCCGCCCAGTCATTCCCAAGGTAAGTCTGCAGCCGAATCGCGTGGGTGATTGAATTTAGGCGGTTTGGATGAACATTCGGTGACCGTGTCGTCGTCGCAGTCAGCTTGGCTGTGGTGACCTGTACACTGGACCATCAGCGCGCCGACAAGCGCAGCTCCTCCTCGGGCAGGCTGGGTTGATGCGTCGCCGCCTTGCCCGAGTGCCAGCACCGAGGTCTGGGTTCGCTGGCTCCAATTCCCGCCGGAGGTGATCATGATCGCGGTGCGCTGGTACCTGGGCCACGGACTGTCGTATCGCGACGTGGAAGAGCTGCTCGCCGAACGGGACATCCAGGTCGATCATGTGAGCGCGTACCGGTGGGTGCAGCGGAAGCTACTGCCCCCCGCCTGCACATCACCGAGCAGTACGCCAACAACGCGACATGCGTTCGTCCAGAACCTGCGCCGCGGACCTACGAACTGGTCCTTGACCTCAACCGAACCACCGGATCCCCGCAGCCTTTACCGAACTCGCCCGCGCCAGTTAAACAGAACACCGGCCGCCATTGACCGCGCCTACCCTTCCGCCAATGCAACAGCGCCGGGCGAAGACACCGGAGACCGGCTCCGTCGAGATAGATCACGGCTCGGTCGGGGTCCGGTTACAGACCGGATCTCCAGAGAACACGGCCGAACCGTTTGTCGCCTCTGCGAGATTGTGCACCGGACGGGTGTACGGGACGCCGTCGTAACGCTCTCACCCGCGGCGTTCCCGGATTTGGGTTCGGCCACCGATCACCGACTCACAGCCTGACCGTCAACAACGTGACGGATCACGATATCTAGTCGGCGGTCGCGAAGGCTCGCCGGGCGGCGGCCAGGCGCACCACCTCAAGCCTGCGGCGCTGGTCTTGGGCCCGGTCGACGAGCCTTCGGAAGTCCACGGCGGCGAGCTGCGGATATGAGGGTGCCACCTCGATGAGAGCCAGCCAGAGGCAGAGTTTGCCCTCCACGCCCAGTGAAAGACTCTCGGTCTGCAGCAACCGTGTCAGGTGCGGACTTCCGGTGCGGGTCTCGGCCACCCCCAACCGGTGGGCCTTTTCCGCAACCCAGCCCGCGGCCTGCTTGATCGGATGCCTCGTGCTCCCGATCGTGTCCACCAGCTCCCCCAGCGTGTCGAGGTCTTCCTCGATCTCCTCCGCCAATCGGCCAAGGACCTCGGCTTCGGGTTCCTTGTGGATCTCGTCTTGCAGTTGACGGGCCATCTCCACGCCGGCGTGGGCGCCGGCCAAGTGGTCATTGAGGTAGATGCCCAGTGGGTTGTTTGTTGTCATGGACGCTCCAAGGTCGGGCGGCGAGAGTATACGATCGACAGCTCGGGACACTCCGCGGCGTACGGCATCGGCCACAACGCCGCCGCCTCGCCCTTTTTGTCGGTTGGACTTTCGATAGCTCAACCGGTGAAAGAATTGCCGTGTCCCACTCCGGCTGGTGCACTTGCGACGCTTAATCCGCTGATTCGGAGCAGCCTAGGAAGCGGAATATTTGTCTCTTCGAGTACTCTAATACGACCACTTCTCACTAGAGCGGGAAAGCTGGGCGGTCACCCACTCCCACTCGGTGTGGAACTCTCAATCAACCGGGTCGAGGAACGCGGTCTTGACCAGGTTGCGGCCGGGGGCGTAGTTCGGTGACAGCGCGGTGGTGAGCCGGTTAGCCGCCAACACGTTCCTCAGCCGGTCCTGCACGTACGGTCCTGCCCGACGCGGCGTAGCTGCCCAGCTGTTGATGAGCTGGGTGACGCTGGACGGCACGTCGCCCGCGTGACGGTGGGAAGCATGGTCGCCGCTGCGGGTTCTGATCACAGCGGTGCGCCTGCACCGACAGCGGCGATCTTCACGTGGCACACCACATCAACGTAGGCGCAGCGAACGCAACGTTGCTCTGATCCGAAAATACTGTCGGGAACGGGCAGGGGTTAGACCCGGCGCAGCGGAGCAGAGCCGGGTTGGGGTGAGGCCATGTCGCGGATTAGGCGGCGGGTTCGAGGGTGACTTTGTAGCCCAGTGCTTCGAGTTGGCGG
>JBHEMR010000119.1:0-6015 GCA_046262495.1 Pseudonocardiaceae bacterium
GCCGATCAGGTGCCCTGCACCGGCGGCGGCAGCGGGCCGACTTGACCGGTCCGCTTGGTAGGCCGGCTGCGCGCCCGCCCGTACCGCTCGTGGGCGGCCTGCTTGCTCACTCCAAGTGACTGACCGATGTCGGTCCACGGCGCACCACGAGTCCGAGCCAACCGCACCAGCCTGGCCCGCCACCGGTCTACCACTCGGGCGAGCGCCTCCACCGCGGTCAAGGCCTCGAGTACCGGTTCGGCCGGGCGCCGTTCGGGGCTTGCAGCGGTGGGCCGCCCAGCGTCGGCGGTGGCGTCCTGCGGGAGATACCGTCCGAAGCGCTCAGCGGCGTGTAGGGCCTCGTAGGTCTGCCACGGCAACGGCGTCGTGGCCACGGGAGGTCGGGCGCGTGGCGGCGCAGGAGCCGGTTCGCTGGGGCCCTTCAGCGGTTCATTGGCGCTGGGAAGCCTCAGATACACCCGGGTGGTGGTGCCCTTCGGGCAGGCGTGTTGCTCGACGAAGTCGGACAGATGGTGGACCAGCAGCAGGCCGCGGCCTTCTGGTCGCCTGGGGTCCGCCAGTGGGCGGTCGGCGAGCGGGTCGTTGATGTGCCCCGAGTGCCGGACTTCGCATATCAGGTAGCCGCGCTCAGCCCAGATACGCAGCGCACCGGTCCCCGCTCCGTGCACGAGGCTGCGGGCCACCAGTTCACTGACGATCAGCTTGAGTTCCGAGTGATCCCCGCTCAAGCCGAGCCGGGCCGCGTGATCGCAGGCGAACTGCCCGGCAAGCCCCTGATTGGTGGCATCGAAGTTAAAACCAGGACCCACCGGCGGCCCACACAGTCGGTGACCGTCCGCGCCGACGCGTTCGGGCGCGAAGCCGATGCTGGGCCGCTCGCCGCTGGCGTCTATCACCCTCGGGTGGTTGGCTTCGGCGTCGGCGAGAGTCCGTGGGCCAACCTTCTCGGCGTCATAGGGGCACAGCATGGTGACCGGGCGACCGGCGAGCGCGATGCTGATCAAGGCCTCGTGCTGAGCGCAGGCCGGATACTCCTTCGCAGTGCGTCCGGTCCACAGGTGTTCGCCGATGATCCGCACCCGCCCGCGTGTATGCGCATCAGCGAAAGCGCGTAGCACATTGGGGATGATCCGCCCGGGGTTACGCCCGGCTCGAGTCATGTCGAGCAGCCGCACCCGGTCGGCATCGGAGCCCAGTTCCGTGAGGATGAGCCGCAGATTGGGACCTGGAACGGCGAGCGCAACGGGTTCGCCAGCGGCCAGACCCGCGCGGACGAACGCCACCGTGCCTTCGAGATACTCCGCGGTGCCGCGATAGAACAGTGCCGGGTGCGCAAACTCCTCATCCCAGCGCGGCGCGGGGGCGGTCATCGCCGCAACAACCCCTTCACCCCGAGCGTGCCCACAAGAGCACCGAAACGGCCGCGAGAACCGACGACCAGCACACCTACCACCTCGTCTCGACACGACACATAGCGGTAGCCGCCGACGGATCGGCAAGCCACCCATTTACCGCGCCAAGCCCCACCACACAGAGTAGGTACTGATACGCGCCGTGACAACCCGGGGACGACAGTCTCCCCCACAAGTGCAAACGGGAGGTCGTTCCAGCCGTTGATCCGCCGACCTTCCGACCGTGCCACACTGCCGAAAATCGCGCACAGCAAAGCAAAGGAGAGCCCATGACGGCGATACAGAACTTGGTGGACCGCAACGCGTCGCGTTCACACCAGAGCCCTGGCCCGCTGCCGTCCCCGCCCAGCCTGCACGTGGCGGTGGTGGCCTGTATGGACGCCCGCATCGACCCGTGTGCGCTACTCGGCCTGGGGCCGGGCGAGGCGCACGTGATCCGCAATGGGGGTGGCGCCGTCACCGACGACGTGATCCGCTCCCTCGCGGTCAGCCAGCGAAAGCTGGGTACCACCGAGGTGATGTTGTTGCACCACACCAAGTGTGGGATGGCGTCGTTCACCGACGAGGAGTTCTGGTCCGAACTTCAAGACGCCACCGGCCTGCGGCCTACCTGGGCAGTCGAGACCTTCCGGGACACCGAATCCGACGTGCGGCAGTCGATAGAACGGGTGCGGCGCAGCCCCTTCCTGACGAATACGACGGCGGTGCGTGGTTTTGTCATCGACGTCGACACCGGTGATCTCGCTGAGGTCTTACCATCCCAGCCGTGAACCCGGCCCTGCTCATCGCCTGGTTCGACGCCCATGCGCGGCAGCTGCCTTGGCGCGAGCCTGGCACCACGCCGTGGGGCGTACTGGTCAGTGAGGTGATGCTGCAACAAACTCCGGTGCATCGCGTTGCCGGAGTGTGGTCCGAGTGGCTGGCCCGCTGGCCCAGGCCATCGAGTCTGGCCGCCGAGACGCCAGGCACCGCCGTGCGCGCGTGGGGCAAGCTGGGTTACCCGCGGCGTGCGCTACGCCTGCATGCGGCCGCCACCACCATCGCCGCGCAGTACTACGACGTCGTCCCCGCCAATGTGAACGTGCTACTCGCGCTGCCCGGGATCGGCGCGTATACCGCCCGGGCGGTGGCGGCTTTCGGATACGGCTACCGCGTTCCGGTGGTGGACACCAACGTTCGCCGAGTGGTTGCTCGAGCGATGCACGGCAGGGCCGACGCCGGACGGCCGTCCACCTCTCGCGATCTGGCCGATCTAAATGGCGTGCTGCCCGAGACGCAGGCCGCCCGCTTCTGCGCCGCGCTGATGGAGCTCGGCGCTGTCGTGTGCACAGCCGGTCGACCGCGCTGCGCCGACTGTCCGGTGGTCGACGAGTGCGCCTGGGTGCGCGCCGGCCGGCCAGCCGCAACGGTCCCCGCTCGACCCTCCCAGACCTTCGCGGGCACTGATCGTCAGGTGCGTGGATTGCTGCTCGACGTCCTTCGAGCAGCGTCTAACCCGGTGCCGCGAGCCCGGTTGGATGCGGTCTGGCGCGACGCGACGCAGCGCGATCGATGCCTGAGCTCGCTGCTCATCGACGGTCTGGTGGAGCCGACCCCTGACGGTGGCTTCGCTTTGCCTGGAGAACGGGCAGCCGCATCGAGGCGCTCGCCGTAGGCTGGTTGCATGGCCGTCGTAAAGATCAACGCAATTGAGGTGCCGGAAGGCGCAGGTCCTGAGCTGGAGCGCCGGTTCGCGGCCCGTCATGAGTCGGTGACGTCGGCTCCCGGCTTTTTGCGGTTCGAGCTGCTGCGCCCCGTTGCCGGTGATAACCGGTATTTCGTCTACAGCCGCTGGGAGACCGAGGAACACTTCCAAGCCTGGCGCAACGGCCCGGGCATGGAAGCGCACTCGGGGAACGCGAAACCGGTATCGACTGGCTCCTCGGTCCTAGAGTTCGAAGTAGCCCAATCCGCCGACCCGTCGCTCGGTACCCCCTAACCACCGTTAGCACACACACGTAAAAGGGGACCCGATCCGTCCGGATCGGGCCCCCTTTTAAAACAGGACTACTCAGCGCTGGGTGCGCTGTCCAGGTCCACCAGAGGCGCATCGGGTACCCGCAACGCTTTGGCCGCGCCACGGAACACAAATCTAGCGTCCTCGCCCGTACCTTCGCCGTCCCAGTTCTCCGTGTCGACGAGGACGATCTGCCCGGGCTCGATTTCGCCGAACAGGATCTTCTCCGACAGCTGGTCCTCGATCTCGCGCTGGATGGTCCGGCGCAGCGGCCGGGCCCCCAACACAGGATCGAAACCGCGCTTGGCCAACAGTTTCTTGGCCATCGTGGTGAGTTCCAGCTCCATGTCCTTGTTTCGGAGCTGAACCTCTACCCTAGCGATCATCAGGTCTACCATCGTGATGATCTCTTCCTCAGTGAGCTGATGGAAGACGATGGTGTCGTCAATCCGGTTGAGGAACTCCGGGCGGAAGTGCTTCTTGACCTCGTCGTTGACTTTGCTCTTCATCCGCTCGTAGTTCGAGGTCTCGTCATTGCTCGCCGAGAAGCCCAGGCCCACTGCCTTGGAGATGTCCGAGGTGCCGAGGTTAGTGGTAAAGATGATCACGGTGTTCTTGAAGTCCACCGTGCGGCCCTGGCCATCGGTCAGCCGACCGTCCTCCAACACCTGCAACAACGTGTTGTACACCTCCTGGTGTGCCTTCTCGATCTCATCGAAGAGCACTACCGAGAAGGGCTTACGGCGGACCTTCTCGGTGAGCTGGCCGCCCTCCTCGTAACCCACGTATCCAGGTGGAGCACCAACGAGCCGGGATGCGGTGTACCGGTCGTGGAACTCACCCATGTCGATCTGGATGAGTGCGTTGTCATCGCCGAACAGGAACTGAGCCAGCGCTTTGGACAGCTCGGTTTTTCCCACGCCGGAGGGACCGGCGAAGATGAACGAACCGGAGGGGCGCCGGGGGTCCTTCAGACCCGCCCGGGTCCGACGAATCGCCTTGGACACGGCCTTAACCGCTTCGTGCTGGCCGATGATCCGCTTGTGCAGCTCCTCCTCCATGCGCAGCAGTCTGGTGGTCTCCTGCTCGGTGAGCTTGAACACCGGGATCCCGGTCCAGTTCGCCAGCACCTCAGCGATCTGCTCGTCATCGACCTCGGCGACGACGTCGAGGTCACCAGCCTTCCACTGCTTCTCCCGTTCGGACTTCTTGATCAGCAGCTGTTTCTCGGAGTCTCGCAGCTTCGCGGCGCGCTCAAAGTCTTGCGCGTCGATTGCTGATTCCTTGTCCCGGCGCACGGCGGCGATCTTCTCGTCGAAGTCGCGCAGGTCCGGTGGTGCGGTCATCCGGCGGATCCGCATCCGGGCGCCGGCCTCGTCGATCAGGTCGATCGCCTTATCCGGCAGGAACCGATCGTTGATGTAGCGATCGGCCAGGGTGGCGGCCGACACCAACGCACTGTCGGTGATGGACACCCGATGGTGCGCCTCGTAACGGTCCCGCAGACCTTTGAGGATCTCGATGGTGTGATCGATCCCGGGCTCATGGACCTGGATCGGCTGGAACCGGCGCTCCAGCGCGGGATCCTTCTCGACGTACTTGCGGTACTCGTCGAGCGTGGTGGCACCGATGGTCTGCAGCTCACCACGGGCCAGCATCGGCTTGAGGATCGACGCGGCGTCGATCGCGCCCTCCGCAGCACCGGCGCCGACCAGGGTGTGCATCTCGTCGATGAACAGGATGATGTCGCCGCGGGTGCGGATCTCCTTGAGCACCTTCTTCAGGCGCTCTTCGAAGTCACCGCGATACCGCGAGCCGGCCACCAGCGAGCCCAGGTCCAGGGTGTAGAGCTGCTTATCCTTGAGCGTCTCGGGCACCTCACCCTTGACGATGTTCTGCGCCAGCCCTTCGACGACCGCGGTCTTGCCGACGCCGGCCTCGCCGATGAGCACCGGGTTGTTCTTGGTGCGCCGCGACAGCACCTGCATGACCCGTTCGATCTCCTTGCCGCGGCCAATCACCGGATCCAGCTTGCCCTCGCGAGCGCTGGCGGTGAGGTTGCGGCCGAACTGGTCAAGCACCAGCGACGACGACGGGGTCCCCTCGCCGCGCCCAGAGCCTGACTCCGCGGGCTCCTTGCCCTGGTAGCCCGACAGCAGCTGGAGAACCTGCTGGCGCACCCGGTTGAGATCAGCGCCGAGCTTGACCAGCACCTGTGCGGCCACACCCTCGCCTTCGCGGATGAGCCCGAGCAGGATGTGCTCGGTACCGATGTAGTTGTGGCCGAGCTGCAGCGCTTCGCGCAATGACAGCTCCAGCACCTTCTTGGCTCTTGGGGTGAATGGGATGTGTCCCGACGGCGCCTGCTGGCCCTGGCCGATGATCTCCTCGACCTGCTGGCGTACCCCTTCCAGGGCGATTCCCAGCGATTCGAGGGCCTTGGCTGCTACGCCCTCACCCTCGTGAATCAGACCCAGCAGGATGTGCTCGGTGCCGATGTAGTTGTGGTTGAGCATCCTGGCCTCTTCTTGAGCCAGCACAACCACCCGCCGCGCGCGGTCGGTGAACCTTTCAAACATGGTGCACTCCTGACTGCCGCGCCATCGC
>JBHEMR010000120.1:0-4213 GCA_046262495.1 Pseudonocardiaceae bacterium
TATGGCGCGCCTGGTAATCGCGGCGTTGACGATCGTCCTGCTTGGCGTTGCCGCCGGACTGGCCGGCGCGCTGGTTCTGCCGAAAACCTACGGAGCCCGCGCGGAGATCCTGTACCCCATTGGCCAGGAACAACGGGGCGACCCGCTTAAGCAGGACCGCGAGCTATCCACCCAGCTGGTGTATCTCACCAGCCAGGCGGTGCTCGGTCCGGTCGCGCAGAAGCAAGGGCGGCAGTTCGACGACCTCGCGAAGGACGTCAGCGTGCAGGTCCTGAACAACAGCGAGGTCATTGAAGTCGAGGCCCACGGTGCCACCAGCCTGACCGCACTGCAGACACTGCAAGCCGTCGTGACCGGGTATATGACGCTCATCAGCCAGCCCACTGGGGCGTCCCGCAATCTCCATAACCAGCTCGCTGACGCCCACGCGAACACCATCCAGCTGCAACAGCGGGTGCAGCAACTCGTCACCGCGGTATTGGCCGGCACCGCCACTCAGGCTTCCCTCGACAACACCCGGGCACAGCTCACAGCATCCTCGGACCTGGAGAAGGCGATCCAGGCGAGGATCGACGAGCTCGACCTCACCGGGCAGCAGGGACCCGGCGCCCAGATACTGACTCCGCCCTATTCGTTGCCCGAGCCGGTGTTTCCGCAGCCGCTCATCGCGGCCGGAACCGGCGCGCTGCTGGGCGTCATCGTCGCCGGCGTGGCAGTGGGCGTGGAGGCTCGGCGCCAAGCGCTTTCCCGCGTCTGATGTACCAGACTGGGCGCTATGAGCCTGACAATCGGCGACGGTCCGCTGTCTTCGCGCCCGCGCGACACCGTGAACTACCGCATCGACGGCCCCGCGCACCGGCTGTTGTTCGAGCCCTTCCCCCGGCGGGTGCGGGCGGTCTTCGGCGATGACACGGTGCTGGACACCACCAGCGGCATGCTGCTCCACGAGAGCAATCTGGGCCCGCAGTTCTACCTTCCGCGCGACGACGTCCGCGGTGACCTACTCACCCGCACCGAGCACCGAACGCACTGCCCGTTCAAGGGCGATGCCAGCTACTGGTCGGTCACGGTGAACGGCCAGACGGCGGGCAACGCCGTGTGGTCCTACCTCGATCCGCTGCCCGAGGCGAGCTGGCTCCGCGATCATGTGGCGTTGTACTGGGGGTCGATGGACGCCTGGTTCGACGAGGACGAGGAGGTCGCCGGACACCTGCGCAATCCCTATCAGCGAGTCGACGTCCGCTCCACCAGCCGGCACGTGCGGGTGCTGGCCGGTGACGAGGTAATCGCCGAGTCCCGGCGTGCGGTGGTGCTGTCCGAGACTGGGCTACCCAACCGCTTCTACCTGCCGATTGACGATGTGCACAGCGAGGCGCTTGAGTTGTCCGCCACGCACACGGTCTGTCCGTACAAGGGCACCGCGTCCTACCACAGCCTGCGCACCGCATCGGGGCTCATCGTTGATGCGGCCTGGTGCTACCCGGAGCCGCTGGATGCAGTGCAGGCAATCCGTGGCTACCTATGCTTCGCCGCTGACGGTATCGAGACCTGGGTGGACGGTGTTGCCTTGTCTTAGGGCCGCGCGGCGGGGACGGATTCGGTGGGTCGGGGCGCGCCGCGGTCGATGGCCAGCCAGATGACTGCGCCGTCGAGCCGGCGCAGGAAGCGCACGGCGGTGGCGTGCTCGGCGTGGGCGGCGAGGTCCTCCGCGGCGTCGAGCAGCTCCGTGGTGTCGGTGAGCTCTACGCGGTCAGGTGGGTCGGGGGGCTGGCCGAGCAGGGCCCGCAGTGCACGCACGTTGATACGCACCCCGTCAGCGGCGCGGGTCAGCGTCAGCCGCGCCGGCCCCGGCGACGCGGGCGCCTGGGTGGCCAGCCGGGCCAGGCCGCGGGCGTAGCGATCGCAGGCCGCCAGCGTGCGCATCGTGCGGCGGGACCCGCCCCGATCGGCGATGCCGGCGAGGCCGGTGGTGAGCGGCCGGGCTGCGGTGCGCAGTGTGAGCAGGGTCTGGTCGAGCTTGCGGGCCCGGGCGAGCAGCCGCTCCGGACTGGCGTCACCGAGGCCCACCAATTCACGCACGGCGGCGTCGAGTAGTTCGTCCAGTTCGGACAGGAACTCCGCGACGTGCCCGGACACCGTGCCGCGGGTGCTGCTGGGCAACACCAGAAACGCGACCGCGATCCCGATCACTGCCCCGGCAAGGGTCTCTTCCAGCCGCAAGACCAGCACGTCGATGCTGAACTGGCCGAGCAGGCCATAGAGCAGCGCGAGCACCGTGGTGAGCCAGAACATGAACAGCCCCTGCGAGACGCGCAAGACGTAGAAACCGAGGAACACGCAGCACAACAGGGCGATCAACGAGGCGACCGTGTTGCCGCCGACTGCCACCGCCACCCCGATCCCCGCCACGACGCCGGCCAGCGTTCCGATGACCCGCTGCCAGCCGCGGGACAGGATCTCGCCCCGGGAGGTGGTGTTGGTGAACACGATGAACGCGGTGATCACCGCCCAGTACCAGCGGCTGGGGGAGATGAGCTCGCCCGCGACGATCGCCAGGCTGGTCGCTACCCCGACCTGGATCGCCTGCCGGGTGCTGGCCCGCAGGCCGGTCTCGCTGGCAGCCTCCTGGTCGGCATCGTCGTCGCTACCCGGCTCTTCGATCGCGGCGAGTTCTCCGGCCTCGCGGGAGCCGGTGTCGCACATCGCGAGGCTCGCTCGGTGGATCGCGGCCGCCAGCCGCCGCGGCGGTGAGTCCCCGTTGCGGCCGGCAAGGGGGTCGGGCACCTCGGCGACGCCCAGCTGGTTTCGGAGCTGGGCCAGTGCTACGACCAGCGCGGCGTGCTCGTCCGGGGATACCGGTTGCTTCGAGCACACAAGGTGCTCGGCGGCAGCCACCAGCCGCTCCACCGTGAGCTCCGCGTCGAAGATCCGCAGCGCTAGCGTCCGGTTGGGAACGCCCGGCCAGGCTTGCTCGGCGTCAGTGCGCTCGAGGATGTCGGCCACCTGCAGTGCGGTCTCGTTGAGCCGGGCCAGGTGCAGCCGCAGCGGCCGGCCCTCCGGTTTGGGCAGCCGGCCCGCGACGACCGTGTCACGCACCCCCTCGACGACAGCGCGGGCGCGGGCCTGGAACGCCGCCACCGTGCGGCGCAGTATGCGCTCCGGTCGCTCGGCGAACACCACACCGCGGAACACCAGAGTGCACGCGGTGCCCACCACTAGGGCGAGCACCAGCCACGGCAGCTGCTCGGGCCGGGCGGCGAGGAACTGGGTGAAGAAGTAGGACTGAACTCGACCAGGCCCAGCGCGGTGGCGCGCGGTCCGAACCGGCGCAGGTAGACCGCAACTACCATGATCGCGACGAACACCACGTCGGCCGCAATGCGGTGCCCAACGAGCAGCGTGCCCAGCGATACTGCCGCCGCTGCCGGTACCGGCAGCAGCACGGTGGTCAGGCGCTGCGCGCCGGGTTCCGGGTCGTTGACCGCGATTGCGGCCACCATGCTCACGATGACACCGAGCAGCACCGCGGTGACGGGCTGGCCGGTGAGCCGGGCGATCCCGGTCATCACACCCAGCGAGGCGACCATGCTGGCGGTGGCGGTGCCGGCCAGCCGCAGCCGCAGCAGCCCGGGATCCGAAGCGACCAGCGCGTCGCGCAACCGTCTGCTGACATCTCGCGGCGTGGCCACCGCACCGATGCTGGCACGGGCAACCGCAGCGACGCGACGTGAGCGTCAGCGGTCGTGGGGTTGTTCCTGGGCGACACTCTCGACACTGACCGGGTCGAGGCGCGATACGGACGCTGGGGTGTTGACCCTGCAGCCACTACGGCGCAGCACTCCTTTCGCTCGAACTTGCTGGCTCGTAACTATGCGCGCTCGCATTCGTTACCTACGGTAGTCCGATCGGGGTGCCGGGATCCGGCCGTTCGCGTGTTGAGGAACCACATTTTCAGAAGTCGACCGTTGCCCGCCGCCCTGCTGGGGAGCGCGGTGGTGCTGGTCACCGTCGTGTTTGGAGTTGACCCGGCCATCGCGGGGTCACCAAGCGCAGCGCAGCGGGCCGCTAAGCTGGAGTGCCCAGTCGGGCCGAGTTGCCGTTTCATCCCGGCCGCCTACGCCCAGACCGCCCCGTCCAGGCCGGCGTACGGCAACTATCACAAGGCCGACCGGCCGCGCGACGGCGACGACATCCGTTACATCGTCATCCACGA
>JBHEMR010000121.1:0-6794 GCA_046262495.1 Pseudonocardiaceae bacterium
CCGTTCAGCGAGTGCGGGGTGGCCAGCAGCAGGTGATCCACATAGCGCCCGGCGGCCTCCGGAACATCACGCACCCGGCCGATCCGGGCTCCGGTGGGACGTTCCCCCTCGCGGCTGTGCACCCGGCCGGTGATCTCGTCCTCCACCGCGTCGGGAAGTTTATGGCCGCCGACAGTGAAGAGCTTGATGCCGTTGTCCGGCATCGGGTTATGTGACGCGGAGATCATTACTCCGAGGTCCGCGGACAGCTCGCCCACCAGGTGGGCAATCGCCGGCGTAGGCAGGACCCCGACGCGCAGCACATCGGCACCCGCCGCGGTCAGACCGGCGGTGACGGCCGCCTCCAGCATCTCGCCACTGGCCCGTGGGTCCCGACCCACGACGGCTACCGGGCGAGACCCAATACCGCCACGGCCCCGGTCGACAAGCACTCGCGCCGCTGCGCTGGACAGGGCCAACGCCAGCTCCGGCGTGAGCTCGGAGTTCGCCAACCCCCGCACGCCGTCGGTACCGAACAGGCGGGATGTCAACACCGGCGAGGCGTCAAAGCTCGCAGTATTAACGCTTCGAGTACTGGGGCGCCTTGCGCGCCTTCTTCAGTCCGTACTTCTTGCGTTCCGTAGCTCTGGAGTCACGGGTGAGGAAGCCCGCCTTCTTCAGCGCCGGGCGATCGTCGACGTTGATCTCGATCAGCGCGCGGGCGATGGCCAGCCGCAGCGCACCAGCCTGACCGGACGTACCACCACCGGAGAGGTTGCCGAATACGTCGTAGGAATCGGGCTTGTTCACCGTGACCAGGGGTTCCCGGATCAGCTGCTGGTGCACCTTGTTCGGAAAGTACTTCTCCAGGCTCGTGCCGTTGAGCTTGAAAACACCGGTGCCGGGCACCAAACGCACCCGCACAACTGCTTCCTTACGGCGACCCACCGCTTGCGTGACCTGGCCGCTGGGCACCGGCATCGGCGGTACGAGCGGGGCCGGTGCAACAGCGGCGGCCGGCCCGGCCTCGGGTTGCGTCGTCTGCGGGGTGGTCACGGCGTCTCTCGGATCCTCACTGGTTGCGGCTGATGTGTCGGGAACGGTCACTGGATCATTAGTCACTGGGCCACCTGGGTGATCTGGAATGGCTGCGGTTGTTGGGCCGCATGGGGGTGATCGGGGGTGGCATAGACCTTGAGCTTGCGGGCCATCGCCCGGCCCAGCGTGGTCTTCGGGAGCATGCCCTTGATGGACCGCTCGACCAGCCGCTCCGGCTGGGTAGCAAGCATCTCATTGAACGAGCGCCGCCTGAGACCGCCAGGGTAACCGCTGTGCCGGTAGACGAAGCTGCTGTCGCCTTTGTTGCCGGACAACGCCACCTTGCCGGCATTGACGATCACCACGAAGTCGCCGGTGTCGACATGGCGGGCGTAGGTGGGCTTGTGTTTGCCGCGCAGCAGCGTGGCGACCTGGCTGGCGAGGCGGCCCAGAACCACGTCCGTGGCATCGATGACATGCCAGGCGCGCTCGACCTCGCCGGGCTTAGGGCTGTACGTGCGCACGGACATACCTCATTATCGCATTCGCAGGGTCATCGATCAGGAGCCGCGCACATCCGCACAGCAGCGTGGAAACGATACCGGGAGCCGCGCAGCCTGGTCAAAACGGGGTCGCCGCCGGGCGGGGGGCGTAGTAGCCAGCGGCGATCCGGGACGGGTCTATGACCAGCGCGCGCGGTTCGACGCTTCGCCGGCCTGGTAGTTCTCGTTCGACGTACCCAGCGCCACGCCGATCTGGTTGAGCACCTGATTCAGGTCGTTCGCCGACCGATCCCATTTCGCCTGGTGGGTTTGGTAGGCGGACGACGCATCGCCGCTCCAGGTCTCCACCATCGGCTGCAGGTAGCGCTTGAGATCCTCCATCTCGCGGCTGATATTCGTCCACGTCGTCTGGATCGAGCTCCGTGCGCTCTCAAGCTCGCCGAAGCTAACGAGGATCTCGCTCACGTATCTGTCTCCTTGCCTAGCAGTACGGGTTGCGGTCGGCGTACTCAGCTGCCGAGGGCCTGGCTGATCCTCGAATAGGTCTGGTTCTCGTTCTCGTCAGCCTGGGCATAGGTGGTCCCGGATCCGCGGATCTGCTCACCGATGCTGTTGAGCGCCTCGTTGAGATTGCGCGCATCTGTATCCCAGCGCTCCATGAGAAGGTGGAAGGCCGTCGATGCCTGACCCTTCCACGCCCCGGCCAGCGGTGCCAGCTGGTTGCGCAGAACCGAGAGCTGAGCCTGCACGCTCTGGTTCACCTCGGCGACGTGCTGTGCCGCCGACTGCATCTGCTCGAACTGCGCGCCGAACTGCTGTGCCATCTGCTGTGGTCTCCTCGCGTTGGTCGATCGGGTTGAGCGATGTGACGACAAGTGGGACGCCACACCGCCAGACCGGTTGCCAGTCGCGACCAATTGATCCAGAACGTTGCAACCGCGAACGCTGATGGTCGTCAGTAACCGCCGGTGCTCGCGCCGGGCTCGGGCGGACTGCTGGGGGATTCGCCCGAGCCGCCGACGGTGAAGTGCGTGGCCATCCCCTTTGCTTTGTGGGCATCGACCGGGCAGTACAACTCGTAGCTGCCAGGCTGCAGCGTCACGGTGAGCCTCGCTGCCTGACCCGGCTGGACATCGCCCGGGGTGCGCTGATCCGACACTCCTGGTCCGTCGACCTCAATGGCATGCACCGTCTGACCGGCGTTGACCGCGACGAAGGTGTAGGTGCCCGGGGTGAAAGTCTGCTGGGACAATTCCAGATGGAACTCGGTCATCTGGACCGTCACCTGGTTGTTCGCTGGTTGGCTGCTCGGTGGACTGCTTGCGGTGGGCGAGGCGCCACCGCTGGATGGGGCACTGGCGGGCCCACCACCGCTGCACGCCGCCACCGCGAGGGCCAGACCCGTTATTGCGGCGCCGACCGCCAGCCGCAGGCTACCCATGTCGCTTCGCCACAGTGCCGCGAGGACACGCGCCCTCATCGTCGTCCACCTCCAAGGCTCTCAACCACCTAATCAGATGCACGCTATGCGATCCTCCGTGAGCCCGATTGCTCTTTAATCAACTGTGATTACATCGTGATGCGGCCAGCTCGCGGCACTGCTGGCAGCTCCCCTCAGTATGGTGGCCTCGCGGCGTGGTGTGTCCCAGCGGGTACAAGGCCCTGGGTGAGGTCCGCGCGGCCTGCCGCCGCGTTGGTGATGTCAGCGTCCCAGGTTGGCACTGACGTTAATTGTCCTCTGGTAGGTCGAAAATATAGCCAACGCCGCGGACTGTGCGGATGTAAGCCGGTTCATCCAGGTCGCTCTCGATCTTTGCTCGAATGCGACGAATATGCACCTCCAGGCTGGCCGGAACGTCAGTCCGGTCCGGACCCCACACGTTGTCTCGAAACTCGCGGCGGGTGACGACTCGACCGGCATTATTCATCAGCTGCTGTAGGATCACGAATTCCTTATGAGGCAGGTGAACCGGTGTGTCTCGAAGGACGAGCCGGTGTCCGTCGAGGTGCAGCTCCACGTCGCCGATTCTCAGGATCCGCAGCTGCCCAAAAGTCCCGGGATCAATGGGCATGTAACGGCTTGCCTGCTGCGTACTCGTCGGTTCCCATTTTTCCATGATGACATCAGCCACATCGACCCCGACCGGAATATAGTCCTCGTGACGTTTTCTCATCCGGGATACTTCTGCAGGTAAGACGTCACCGCTGTGGAGACGGCGTCGGCGCCCTTCGCCGCACTAGCGGCGTCCCCATCGCCCGCTGCCTTCTCAAGTACCGCGAAGCCGTCCTCCATCGAAAGGTAGGTGTTCTGATCATTGCGCTTGACAGTGTCCTCAATCTGTTTCCACTGCGGCTCGATTTGACCGTCCAGCTCTGTCGCCTTCACCTTGTCGGCACCCGCCGCCGCGATGTCCTTGGCAATCTGGTCGATCTTTCGCATACCCGCGGTGACCTCGGCTGAGGTCGGGCCCTGCGCCCCAGGCGCTTCAGCGGCTAACGCTGATGTCGATGAGGGAGACTGCGTCGACATGCCACCGCCAGAGCAGCCCACCAGGCCGACAATCCCGACGGCAACTAGCGTCAATGCCCAGCCCCGCCACCGACTGACCCGCATCGGACCCTCCATATCCGTCAGGCGCCCACCACTCGATTGGGCGACGTATACCCGCTCGAGTGAAGGTTAGGTATGCCTACCCAAAACTGCAAGTAACCGGTCTCATAGCAGTAAGGATAGCCTCGGCAATCACCTGGTTGGCCTAATACGCTCTCGGACTGCTGCCGAGTCTTCGCGGGCACCACGAACGGGATAAGCGCGCATCAGCCGGTGATGGCGTTGAACAGGCTGACCACGGCCAAGACGGTCATGACCGCGGCGGCGACCCGGACGATCCAGGTGAGGGAAATAAAACGCAGCAGTTGCTGGCCACCGGTGACGGCTAAGGCGCCCACGGCCCACAGTCCGAGCACGGCACCGACGCCGACGGAGAGTGGGTCGTGGTACTTGGCGGCGAGATTGGCGGTGGCGAGCTGGGTCAAGTCCCCGAACTCGGCCACAAACAGCACCAGGAAGCTGGTGGCCGCAACCCGCCAGAACCCGGTGCGGGTAGCGGTGGTGTCGCGCACCAGGGTGGCCCCACCGAGGTCCTGGTCGTGGCCTGCCGGTATCGCGGACGACAATGCCGCCGGGCGCTCGGCGCGACCCTGATCAGCGTGCGCATCTTCGTCACGGCGGCGCAGCATCAACACCGCGCCGAGGGCAAACAACACCCCGACGACGGCGTCCACCACACGGTGTGGCAGTAGGCCCAGCAGACTGCCGGCCACGATCGCCAGGGCCACGTGCACGGCGAATGCGGCCGCTACGCCAACGAACACATGGTCCAGCCGGTACTTGGTGCCCAACAGGAGGCTGGCCAACGCGGTCTTATCCGGTAGCTCGGCGACGAAAATGATGCCGAAGACGGTCGCAAGCACAGCAAGGTTCATTGCGCTCCTGTTCATCTCGGCCGCACCGAGACGAACAGGAGACCTCGGCACGGCAGCTATCACTGCGGCCGAAGGTCTCACTCAGCACGTCGAACAAACGCGCCCCGGGTGCCGGGCCCGCAGGCCAGTATGTCGACATCCCGGCGAGGAGCTACTCCCCTTCGCTACCAGTGATCATAACACCCGTCGCACCCTGGCGCCGTCGCAGCCGCGGCCGCGAGGTGAAATCTCGACCTAGCTGGCGGACTTGTCTCGCACACCCGGTGGCGCAGCCTGAGATCGCACACAGGGCGTCATCGCCGAAGCGGATGGATCGCAAAGCTGCGCGAGGGCGGAGCTGAGGACACCATGCTCCAAACGGAGCACTCAACACGGCCTGTGGGCTAGCTCTGGATCTTTCATCGCCCGCAGCGCGCCGATGGGCGCCGCGGCCCAGCCAGCGCTCTCAGGTTTCGACGAGATATCACCCTGCCTCCATAGGGTCCTCGTCACGCGGCGCTGCGCAACGACCAAACCTATCCCCTGGCGGAAGAGAAAGATCATGCCTAGCTCCCCAAGCCCTGTCCTTGTGGCGATTGGCGCCGCCGTCGTTGGCGTATCGCTGGCCGCGTGCGGTGGCTCGACTCCGACCGGCCCAAGCGCAGCGTCAGCCGCTGCGGTGCAGTACGCCGCAGCTCCTGGTGAAGCGGCACCGAGCACGGCGAGGGTGTCGGCCAACTCAGCGAGCGAGGACGACATCGCCACCGCGCTCAAAGCAGCCGGCGTATCCAGCCCCAAGCGGTGGGCCGCTGAGGTCGTTGAATACCGGCCTTACGCCACCGGCGACTCCGATCTGGCGAAGTTGCGCCAGAACCTGGTCAAGTACAACCCCGGTCAACAGACCGTCGACAAGATAGTGTCAACGCTGCGGCCGTGACCAAGGTGCGCCATGCGCGGCGGGCTGACCCGCTGCATCTGCTGTGCGGCAGCCTCCACGCCCTCACGATGCTCGGCATCGCGGGGACCGCCTTCGAGTTGGCGACTCTGCGGCATTGGAACGGCGCCATGCAACTCGTGCCGTGGGCCGCGCTCCTGGTGCTCGCCGCGGCGCTGGCGCTACACGCCGGGCCAGTTGGCCGCGCACCGCAGACTGGCCTCGTCCGCTCTCTCGCGCTTCTTGTGCTCGCCGCCTCCATGTTCGGCGTGATGGAGCACGTGCTGGTGAACTACGACGCCGGGCCGCTCGACCAGCATTTCGCCGATACCTGGGACATGCTATCCCCGTGGTTGCGCTGGTGGTACGCGGTCACCAGGACAGTCGGTCCGGCGCCAACGCTTGCGCCTGGCATGCTCGGCCAGGCCGCCACCACGTTGATACTCGCCACGATCGGCCAGCGCGCAACATCCACCCCATCGGCTACGCGGCACCGCGGACACTCCTACCTCAGTCGCCTCCCCGAGATCACCTGCGCTCGCGCCGACGCCATGGTTGTTGCCACCGCTGTCGCCGCTCCCCGCCAACCGGGCGGCCACCCGCGGACCAGACATCGCCGCCACACTGGTGACGCCGTTGAAGCCGCGCCGAGTTCCCGACGCTGATCACTCCGGTGGTAGCCAGGCGAGCTGGACTAGCTGGCGGCCGGCTTTGCGTTCCACCAGGGTCCCTCGGCCGGGTGGCATCGGGGATGGTTTGACATTGCCCAGGAGCGGGCCCTCGTCAGCGTTGCCGCTCATCACGATGCCGGGAGTGGACAGCTCTCGCAGCCGGGCGGTCACCGGTTCGAACAGGGCCCGGGCGGCGCCACCGCA
>JBHEMR010000122.1:0-10654 GCA_046262495.1 Pseudonocardiaceae bacterium
TCCGACAGCAGCCACGTAGCTACCTCCTGGAGTCGGTCGTGCCCCCGACCGCACCGGGACCCCGTCCGAGTAACCGCGCCGCCACTCGAGCGAGGATGGTGTCGTACGGGCGAGACTAGCCGCCCGAGCGGCCTAACGGGGGCCGCTGCATAAACCTTCTTTCAGATCTGCCCGTAAACCCGCCATCGGCGGTCGCCCAATCAGGGGAGAGGGGGCAAGGCCGGGTAACGCTCATGGCATACTGGACGATTCAGGCTATCTACGCATTCATGGCACGTCGCCCTACGGGGGGCCTGGTTACATACTCAAACCAGGCGCTTGCTCAGAGTGATCACCCCGACCGGGGGCAGCCCGGCGGCTGCGGCGATCAGTTCGCAGAAGGCCACCGCATGCGCCGTCAGACCGTCGCCGACAGGTGTCCACGATGCCCGCACCTCGATGTCGTTGGCCCGCTCGCGACCCGCGATAGCGCCGAACCGCGTTGAGGAGGTCTGGGTGACGGTGCCTCCGAGGGCGGTGTACTCGGCACCCGCGCTGTCCAGTGCGTCGGCGAGCCAGGACCAGCTCACGGCGGCAAGCAGCGGGTCCTCAGCTAACTCGGTGTCGAGCTCAGCGCGGATGAAGCCGACCAGTCGCAGAGTGCTGTCCCAACCGTCTTGGCCATCGGGGTCGTGCAGGAGCACCAGTCGACCGGTCGCCGACGCGTAGCCAGCGCCGGGAAGCTCAAGACCCCAGGCGTAGGCCCACGGCGCAAGGCGGCGCGGGGCCGGAATCGGTTCCAACCGCATCTCCGAACGCGGCCGCACAGCGCTGAGCGAGACCACTGCTTTGCGGAAAATCTCCGGGGCGTCGGCCAGATCGGGCACATCCGAAACTGTAGGAGGACTATCGCCGACAGTCTCGCCGAAACGCCGCTGCCCAGCGGTATTGGATACGCAGGGGGTTCGATACGGGAAAGTTAGCCCCGTGCGACGATGGTGGCCGAGATGACCAGGACTACTGAGCCGGCCACCGGTCGCCGGCTACTTCCCGACGCGCCGCTGCTGGTCGCCGCCTGGGGGCAGCGCCCGAATCGTCTGCCGGTGTGGTTCATGAGGCAGGCCGGGCGGTCGCTGCCCGAGTACCGAAAGTTGCGAGCCGACCAGCCGATGCTGCAGGCCTGCATGACTCCGGAGCTGGCGTGCGAGATCACCCTGCAGCCCGTGCGCCGGCACGGCGTGGACGCCGCGATCCTGTTCAGCGACATCATGGTGCCGCTGTATGCCGCTGGCGTCGGGTTGGACATCGTGCCGGGCACTGGTCCGGTCGTGAACAGCCCGGTGCGCAGCGCCGCTGATGTCATGGCGTTGCCGGTGCTCGAACCCGATGCTGTGGAGCCGGTGGCCGCCGCGGTGCGGTTGCTGGTCGCCGAGCTGGGACAGACGCCGTTGATCGGCTTCGCCGGGGCCCCGTTCACCCTTGCGTCCTACCTTGTCGAGGGTGGCCCGAGCCGCCACCACGAGCGCACCAAGGCGCTCATGCATTCCGAGCCCGATGTCTGGCACGCGCTATTAGAGCGGCTCGCCGAGCTGACCCTGACCTTCCTGCGGGTGCAGGCAGCCGCAGGGGTGGACGCGGTTCAGCTTTTCGACTCGTGGGCCGGCGTGCTGTCCGAACGGGATTACCGGCAGTTCGTGTTCCCCCATTCAGCGCGGGTACTCGCTGGCCTGGCCGACACTGGCCTGCCGCGCATCCACTTCGGGGTGGGAACCGGTGAGCTGCTGGGAGCGATGACTCAAGCCGGCGCGGACATCGTTGGGGTGGACTGGCGGATTCCCCTCGACGTAGCCGGGCAGCGCGTGCGGGCCGTGCGAACGCACCAGCCGCTCGTGCTGCAGGGAAACCTTGATCCGGCCGTGTTGCTGGCCGGCTGGCCAGCCGTTGAGCTAGAGGTGCGCCGGGTGATCGCTGAGGGTCGCGCGGCCGACGCCCACGTGCTCAACCTCGGTCACGGCGTCCTGCCAGGAACCGATCCCGACGTGCTGACCCGCATCGTGGAGCTGGCGCACTCGCAGTGAGCAACACCCGGGTTGCTGTGGTCGGTGCCGGAATCTCCGGGTTGACCGCGGCGTACCGGTTGCGGACCCTGCTCGGGTCGGCTGCCGAGATCATGCTCATTGAGGGGTCGCGGCGGCTGGGCGGTGCGTTGCGCACTGTCGAGCTCGGCGGTGTGGCCCTCGATGTGGGTGCCGAGGCCTTTCTGGTGCGACGGCCGGAGGCGCTCAGCCTGATCGAGGAGCTAGGGCTCGGTGGACAGCTGAGGTATCCCACTTCGGCGGCTCCTACGGTTCGAGCCGAAGGGCGCACCATGCCGCTGCCCACCCGCACGATGCTCGGGCTGCCGGGCGCGGCTGCCGACGTCGCCGGTCTGCTGTCCGCTCAGGGAGTGGCGCGGGTGACCGCGGAACCCACGATGCCGCTGCACTGGGAGGCCGGAAGCGACGCCGCGGTCGGGTTACTGCTGCGCGAGCGAGCCGGTGACGAGCTGGTCGATCGGCTGGTTGACCCGCTGCTGGGCGGGGTGTACGCCGGGCGCGCCGACGCGCTCGGATTGCGCGCCACACTGCCGGCGGTGGCCACCGCGCTGGACCGCGGCGCCGGATCCCTGCTCGCCGCGGCCAGTGTGGCCCTGACCTCTGGCCGGCGGCCGAGTGGTGGTGGTCCGGTGTTCGGCACCCTGAGAGGTGGGTTCGAAGCTCTGGTTGACGCGCTGGTGGCGGGTGCGGCGGTGCGTCCGAGGCTCGGGCGGCCGGTGCGTGGGTTGGCTCGCGCACCGCACGGCTGGCGGCTGGAGCTGGGCCCGACTAGCGAGGGTGAACACCTCGACGCCGACGCGGTGGTGCTCGCAATCCCTGCCCCGCCCTTGCGGCGGCTGCTGGCCGATCCGTTACCTGCGGCCTCGGCTGCGGCAAGCCGGGTCGAGGTCGCTTCCTCCGCGGTAGTCGGCCTCGCTTTGCCGCGGGCCGCCGCGCAGGCTTTGCCAGAGAGTTCCGGCGTGCTGGTGGCTGTTAGCGAGCCGCTCTCGGTCAAAGCGTTCACCTTTTCTGGGCGCAAGTGGGAGCACGCCCGCTCGGCGGAGGTGGTGCTGGTCCGCGCCTCGATGGGCCGCCACGGGGAGGCCCAGGTCTTACAACGTGACGATGCAGAACTGGTCGATGCGGTACGCGCTGATCTCGCCGCGCTTACCGGAATCACCGCGACGCCGCTGGCCACCGTGGTGGCGCGTTGGGGTGGTGGGCTCCCGCAGTACGCGCCCGGACACCTCGACGCGGTCGCTGCCCTCGAGCGGGAGATAGCCGGGTCTGCTGGGCTCGCGGTCGCGGGCGCCACCTTGCATGGCGTTGGCCTGCCGGCCTGCATCGGCACCGCCGACACCGCGGCCCGCCGCATCGTCAGTTATCTGAACAATCGTCGGGCATCAAATGCAGCGCGCGGTGGCGTTGAACTACCCGGTGGGATAATGGGGCCATGACTCGCCTGGACTACGCCGCACTGAACTCGACCATTCGCTACACCATGTGGTCGGTTTTCCGGGTCCAGCCCGGGAAGCTGCCCGCCGACCGGTCTGAATCTGCCCGTGAGGCACAGCAGTACCTCGAGACGCTGGAAGACAAGGGGGTGGCGGTTCGCGGGGTCTACGATCTCGCCGGCCTGCGCGCCGACGCGGACTGGATGATCTGGTGGCACGCCGAGGAGATCGAGACGCTGCAGGCCGGATACGCCCACCTGCGTCGCGCCACCGCGTTGGGCCGGGCTAGCGTGCCGGTGTGGTCGACGGTGGCGGTGCACCGACCCGCGGAGTTCAACAAGAGCCATGTGCCGGCGTTTCTGGCCGGTGAGGAGCCTAAGAGGTACGTCTGCGTCTATCCGTTCGTACGGTCTTATGAGTGGTACCTGCTGCCCGACGCCGAACGTCGGGAACTGCTCGCCGAACACGGAATGCAGGCGCGCGACTATCCCGATGTGCGGGCCAATACGGTCGCCTCGTTCGCACTAGGCGACTACGAGTGGATCCTGGCGTTCGAGGCCGACGAACTGCCCCGCATCGTCGACCTGATGCGCGCGCTGCGGGCCAGCCGGGCGCGCCGCCACGTCCGCGAGGAGGTGCCGTTCTTCACCGGTCCGCGGGTGCCCGTCGCGGGGCTGGTCGCCGGCTTGCCTTAGGACGCAGCCTCGTCAGGCACCAGCCGCAACGAGATCGCATTGATGCAGTAGCGTTGATCGGTGGGGGTCTGGTATCCCTCGCCCTCGAAGACGTGTCCCAGATGGCTGTGGCAGGTGGCGCAGAGGACCTCGACGCGCTTGGAGAACATGCTGCGGTCCTCGCGCAGCAACACCGCGTCACCGGCCAGCGGGGTGAAGAACGACGGCCACCCGCAATGCGACTCGAACTTGTGATCGCTGCGGAACAGCTCCGCTCCACAGGCCCGGCACTTATATACGCCCAGGGTTTTGGTGTGCTCGTACTCGCCGGTCCCTGGAGGCTCAGTGCCTGCTTGGCGCAACACGGCATACTCCTGCGGGGTGAGCTGCTCGCGCCACTGGGCGTCGGACTTGACGACCTTGGGCGCCACACCCTTAACCGAATCCATGCCAATACGGTACGCGAGCCTCACCCCAGCAGGGCGGCGAGGACGAACACGGCTGCCTGCCACAGCGTGACTGCTACGCCGAGCAGGATGAGTACAACCACCAGGACAGCGGCTAACCGGCGAGAGCCCTGCGCACGGTTGACCGACTCCACGAAATCGCTGACTCCAGACAGGTAGCCCTCGACGGTGAAGCCGGAACGCAACCGGTGGGCGCGGTACAAGTGTTCAGAAAAGGCCTGCACCTCGGGATCGTCGCGGTCCAACCCGATCAGGTCGTCGTTCAGTCGACGTCGCTCCTGCGCATCGGCCTGCTGGCTGGCTCCATACTCGCCGCCCGGCCAGTTGAGTTGCGGTTCGCTGCGCACCACGGTCCCACGGTAGCCGTTATGCGGTAGTTTCCCGATCGTGCCCCGCGGCGACGCGCTGGAACTCACGGTGCCTGGCCCTGCGGGCGAGCGCACTGTGCGGGTATCCAACCCGGATAAGATGTACTTTCCCGACCGCGGCATTACCAAGCGGCAAATCGTCGAGTACTACCTCGCTGTTTCTGAGCCGCTGCTGGGTGTGCTTGCGCAGCGCCCGGTCACATTGAAGCGCTTCGTCGACGGTGTCACCGGAGAAGCCTTCTACGCCAAGCGGGTCCCCCGGGGCGCCCCACCCTGGGTGGAGTCGGTGGAGATCACCTTCCCCTCTGGACGCACTGCCAGCGAGGTCTGTCCCACTGAGCCTGCCGTGCTCGCCTGGGCGGCGAACCTGGGCACGTTTGACTTTCATCCGTGGCCGGTGCGCCGCCCCCGAGTAGATCATCCTGACGAGTTGCGGGTAGACCTCGATCCGCAGCCGGGGACCGGCTTCGCCGACGCCGCTATGGTGGCTGCGGTGCTGCGCGAGGTACTGGCTGAGGCAGACTTGGTCGGTTACCCGAAGACCTCCGGCGGCCGGGGGATTCACGTCGCGGTGCGGATCCGCGCGCAGTGGTCGTTCGTGCAAGTCCGCCGGGCGGTGATTGCACTGGCCCGGGAGGTGGCGCGACGGATCCCGCAACAGGCCACCGTGTCGTGGTGGAAAGAGGAGCGCGGCCAGCGAGTGTTTCTCGACTTCAACCAGGCAGCGCGGGATCGCACGATAGCCTCGGCCTGGTCGGTGCGCGGCACCCCGCGCGCCACGGTGTCCATGCCGGTGCATTGGGACGATCTGCCCGATGTGCACCCGGACGATTTTGACGTGCTCACAGTACCCGCGCTGCTCGCGCAGCGGGGCGACCCGCATGCCGGGCTGGACAGTGAGTCCTTCGGCTTGGAGCTGCTGCTGGAGTGGGCGCTGCGTGACGAGCGCGACCACGGCCTCGGTGACCTGCCCTATCCGCCCGAATACCCCAAAATGCCCGGCGAGCCGTTGCGGGTACAGCCGAGTCGTGCAAAGCGAGCTACCAGCGAAGATGCGTCCAGTTAGCAAGTCGGCCTGTCACCGTCGAACAATTCACTACATCACCGCACGAGCACCGGCATCGCTATTTTCTTTCATGGCGGGCATAGCGTGCCTTGCCGAGGTACTGAGGCATCCGTCAAGAAGCGGGTGACCAGGTCGACGATGCAGGGGCTATGAGGTAGCGCGCCATGTGCCAGACCCGGCCAGGTCACCAGCGTCGCTGACGGCATGGACTGTGCGGTACGCCTCGCGCCTTCAGCTGGGGTCACCGGGTCGCCGGCGGTGGTCACCACAAGCACGGGAGGCAGCGGCCGGTCCTCCGACGCAGGGGGCGGCGAGGGCACCGGCCACGCACTACACAGCAGCAGCCGGCCCGCGAACAGCGGACCGAACAGCGCGGAACGCTGCTGCCACTGGCTCGCCAGCTGGTGGGCGCGCTCGGGGGGCACCCTGGTGGGGGTGTCGTTGCAGTGCGTTGCCAATGCTGGGTCGAAGCGCGCGGGCAGTCCGCGGTCAGTGGTCAGTATCGGCGTCACGAGCGCGGCCAGATCGGCGCCGTCCCCGTCGCGGGCAGCTGCCAGTGCATGGGACAGCTGCGGCCAGCGCTCCGGATCACCGACGGTCTCGAGCACAGCCTGGTAGGCGATGCCCGCGGTGATCAGCTGCCAGCCGACCTGAAGAGGGTTCCGACCCAGCGCCGCTGCCATGGCCAGCAGGGCGCCGCGTGGGTCGGCTCCCAGCGGGCAGCCTCGGGCCACGCAGTCGGCGGCGAACGCGGTGTATCCGGCGTCTGCGGCGACCAGCGTGGCCTCCGCGGCGGCCACGTCGTCGGGGGAGGGATCAACGGCACCGTCGAGCACCACCCGCCCGACTGAGGCTGGGTATCGGCGCAGGAACTCGGTGACTGCCCGGGACGCCTCACCTTGCGAGAGCACGTTGAGCACCGGCGCGTTGAGGGCGACCCGGAGCTGTTCAAGGTCGTCAGCTGTGCCGGTGGAACTGAGCGTGGTGAGCACCTCACCGAGATCCTGCACACAGGTCTCGATGGCCACGCGGGTGACGTCAAGCAGCGAATCCAGCTGTCCGGCCTGGCTCGGGTCAGCGTCGATGCCGACTATCTGATTACGAGTGGTTTTCGGTATGCAATCCAGCGGTTCACTCGGCCCGGTGCCGCGGCGGGCCATCCCGATCAGGGTGAAACGGTCCAGGAGGGCGGGGGGAAGTCGCTGCGCTAGCCGGGCGGCCCGGACCGTTCCGGGCTCGCCGGACGCCTCACCGATCACGACAAGGGGCGCCGGGCCGTCGCCGACCCTGGCGACGTCGAGATGCAAAGAGTTGCCGAATACTGGTCTGTCAGCCGTCGCATCGACCCGAAGCTCGCTGCACTCCACTCGTCGTGGGCTGGCCATGCCGAGCGCACCGCTGATCGCGTCGGTGCAGTCTCGCCAGGGCAGCGAATTACGGTAATAGTCGCCAGCAGGTGGCAGCGGCGGGCTGCTGGGCAAAGCCTGCTGGAAGCGTTGCGGAGGTAAGTTGGCGTCCCGCACCGCCACCGCGGGCCGATCCGAGGGTCCTGCGGTGCAGCCGCCGCCCATCAGTGCCGCCAGCAGCATCATGGGCACCCCCAGACACCGCAGTATCCGGTGGCGCACAGACTCTCCTCGCATCCAGGTGAGCGTTGGCCTGGCGATGCTGACACCCTCCCGGTGAGCCTGCCGTGAGCATGATCCCTACCGGCCACGATCCGGCAAGGACTTCCGCATCGCGGCTGGTAGCTCGGCGGTCAGCTGGGAGTGCGCGGCGAGCGTCGGTCCTCGGCGTCGGCGTTGAGCAGGTACACCGTCCCGCCCTCGGCACTGCGCTGGGTCGGTACCGGGGATGCGGAAGCCTCGGCACGCTCCACCGGGCTGCTGTCCACCGGAAGCCGGTTTATCACGGTCCTGCCGACCTGCCCGAGCGCCTCGGTCAAGACCTGGTAGGGCGCGGCCAACGCAGCGGTTACCTCCGTGCGCAACGCCTCGAGCGCGGTCACGTCGTTGGCAACCTGGACGCGCAGCTCGCGCAACGCCGACTCGTCGCGTTCAACCGCGCACGCCCGGGTCGACAGCTGCTCACCAACTATTTGGTGCATCAGCTGCAAACGGGCGAGGCTGCGCAGCTCGCTGTCCCGGATCCTGGCGCTCGCCGCGGCCTCACGTTGCGCGATTGCCTGTGCCGCGTCCTCCTCGGCGGCCTCCCGGCGCGCTGCGGAGTCCGCCTCGAGTTGATCGCACTGCCGTCTCGCATGCTCGAGCAGCGACTTAGCCTCGCGGCTAGCATGTGCTCGCAGGCTGGTGATCTGCTCATCCGCGCTCGCTCTCAGCTCGGCGAGCTCGTGGTCGGCCCGAGCCCTTTCAGCGATGATCTCTGCCTCGGCAGTGGCTTTGAACTCGGCCGCCTCCTCTTCCGCCAGTCGCATGATGCGCTGGATTCGGGCGCTGGCCTCGGCCATTGGGGTAGCCAGGGAGCGCTCAACCCGCGCACTCGCCTCGTGAGCCTCCCGGTGTAAATATTCCAGTAGCTCGCTCTGCAACCGGAGATGATTCATCACCTTGCTGAGCTCGGCGACCTGGGTCAGAGCCGCATCCCGATCGGCCGCGACCACCGCGATGCGGCCATCGAGGGATTCGAGGTGTTCCAGGACCTGTCTTCGGTTGAAGCCGCGGAGGGCCGTCTCGAACGGCTCGTGTAGGGGAACCAGATCGTCGTTATCCCGAGATCCGCGCACAGGAGCCGATCTTAGCGGGCGAACGGGCACGAATAAACCACAACTTCTCGGCCTGCGAGCCTCGCCCACACCGACCTGGGCGTCCCTGGCCAGACCATCACCAGCGAAGTCGAACGGCACCACCATGCGCGGCTACGACAGCGCGACACCCCCCGCCCCAGCCCCAACGCCACCCGGCTTCAACAGTCGTCGCAACCCCTCCGGATGCCTGAGACTCCGGATGCCGCGCGGTGCCGCACTGCTCATACTGCCACTTCCCTCAGCTCGTGATCGAGTGTAAACTTCCGATTACGAAAGCGAATTAGTGAAACGGCTGCGTTCCGAGCCTGATTGGGTGCCAGAACATTCCTCGCAGGGTTGGAGGTCGCATTGAATGTGTTTGTAGCATTGAATGAGGTGGGGGAGCCGCACCTCGGTGGATGGTGGGTGGGGCTGACCATCGGGTTGGTGGTCGTGGTGATCGTGGTGCTCGTTGTAAGCGTGCTGCTGGTTCTTGCATACCGGATCAACGCGCAGGCGCGCGCAGCCGCTCATGAGCTCGAGGCGATACGGTCGACCACGAAGCCGCTCCCGGAGCTGCGCCGCACGAACGACC
The DNA here is from genome assembly GCA_046262495.1 of Pseudonocardiaceae bacterium. Taxonomy (GTDB): domain Bacteria; phylum Actinomycetota; class Actinomycetes; order Mycobacteriales; family Pseudonocardiaceae. Next base: position 9,422 of record JBHEMR010000122.1, read on the forward strand.
TTCTCCAGAGCATCCTGCGGGGCGCTCGGACCGCTCGACAAGCATTGGGGGGATAACGATGGCCTTAGCGCTCGCCGCCCAGGAAATCACGTTTTGGCAAGTTCTTCTAGCTCTCGGGGCGGTCGTGTTGGTCGCCGTGATCGCGCTTCTCAGCCTGCTCCTCTCCTTCGTCCGCTCCATCGAAGCCAGCGTGCACGGACTGGGGGACGTGGCGCAGGGGGTTGCCGGCAATACGGGCCACATCAAGGTTGCGCTTGCTGTCGCAGACAGCCTGGATGAGATCGCGGACGAGGCGGGTCGCCACGCTCGGCTTCTGGGGGTGGGGGCGTGATGAGTACGGTATTGCTCGTGATCCTCACCGTCGTCGAAATTGTGGCCTTGGTGGCCGTGTTGGCGCTGTTCGTTATCTTGATCACTCGTCGGCTGCGCTCGCTCGCCAACGCCCTTGAACACGTGGGTGAAGGGGTCCTCAGGAAGATCCAAGGGGACGTGTTTCTGGTTGGCGCCGGTGCCGCGATCCTAAACCGGAAGCTGAACACGATCGCCAAAGTGCTGCCGGCGATCGCGCAGAAGGCCGAGTCGCTGCCGGCGAAGCAGACGCAGGCCTCGCAGCAGTCGCGCTGGTGACCCGAAATAGCTGCTCAGGACCCCGCGATAAAGCGAAGGTAAGACTAAGGAGGCCACGATGTTACTGTGGTGGATCGGCAACGCGCTCTTCCTCATCATAGTCGTACCCGTCGTGGTGGTGCTCCTCCAGCTTCTGAAGGGGTCCGCCGTCAACGTCGGGAAGCGCATCGACACCATACACGATCAGGCCGAGGGCATCGTCATTGCAGCCGACGATGTGAAGGCGCTGGGACCCACCCGCGACGCCGTGAAACGGGTGGGGGATGGCCTCACCCGTTATGTGAAGGCGGTTGACCGCCTCCTGTGAGGAGAGAATTATCATGCCGGCAGCTGCTGTATTCTCGATCATCCTCGCAGTGATCACCGTGCTGGTGCTCGCTGCCTACCTGATCAGTATTGCGGGCGTTCTCATGCGCATCCAGGCTAAGCTCCGCGAAGTCAACACCGGCCTCCATGTGGTTACCGAGAAGACAGAGCCAATCGGATCGATCGTTGGGGACATCAATCGGGACCTTGCCGGACCGAACGACGCCTTGCGGGCCGTGCTCGCAAGAAAGTAGCGATGGGCTGTGCGGGCGCGGTCTATGGCGTGTAGGGCGGCGGTGG
>JBHEMR010000123.1:0-17953 GCA_046262495.1 Pseudonocardiaceae bacterium
CTGCGCGAACAGCGGGTCCTGCGCGGCAGCGTCGCGTTTCGCGACGAGTAGCGTGCCAGCCTCGGGGCCGTTGATCGCCCGCCGGACTGTGCCACCGGTGGCCGCGGCCAGCAGCTGACCACCAAGGCAGACCCCGAGCACCGGCAGCCGATGGGCGACCGCGCCCGCGAGCAACCACCGCAGCGCGGCCAACCACGGATGGTTAGCATCGTCGTGCGCGCCCATCTCACCGCCCATGCAGACCACGCCGTCGACTCCATCGAGGCTCTCGGGAACCCCGTCGGCCGCTGGGCGACAACCCACGAGATGCGCCCCGGCCTCGATCAGCCAGTCTCCCAGCCGCTCCGGCGGGTCGATTTCGGAGGGCTGCAACACGAGCAGGCGGGTCGTCACCTTCGCCAGGCTAGCCGCGGTCTTGCGACAGAACGCAGAAAAACCTCCCCTGATCGAATCCCGATCTCTCCGCGGACAGCTCTGATTCTCCCGAGCTCCACAGCGGAGTAGTTGCGGTGCGCTTCTACAGCTCTGCTGTGAAGTTCGGGAGCCTCAGCGTCGGGGGGCTGGCATGAAGGCGATCTCTGCAGCGTCGTGCATCGGGCGGAAGCCGATCCGCGGGTAAATCGCATTGCTGATCGGGTTCGCCAGGTCGGTGCTCAACACCACGTGCTTCGCGCGGGCCTGCTGTGCCCAGCTTGCGGCGGCCGCCGTGACCGCACTGCCGTAGCCATGGCCGCGGTACTGCGGCGGCGTATATACCGGTCCGATCCGCGACATGCCGACCACTGGGGCACTCGCTGAGGCCCAAGCCACCGGCTGGCCACCGACCTCCCACAGTATTGCCGCTGTGCCCGCAGCCAGACTGCTCCTCATCTGTTGCAAGGCGGTCCCGTGGCCGCGCAGGCCGCCGGTCGCCTCGTCGGCGAAGTCCTGCCGCCACTGCGCCAGGAGCTCGAGGTCGCTGGCGCCAGCCGGCCGGGCCGCCCCCGGCACGCTGCGCGGCGGAGTGAGCTGATGCAAAGCGAATACCCGCTGCGCCACCCGCTCGTGCACCGACGCGCCGGTGCCCGCCGCCCAGGATTGCGCGAATGCTTCTGCCTCGCTGCGCGGACCCACGGCGCCGGGCAACTGCGGGTGCGTGGGGGCGAGCACTTCGACAGTCGCAGCGGCACAATCCGCAGGCAACCCGCTGACGATGAGATCCCGCGGCGGGGTGCACAGCGCCGCTGCGGCCAGCACGCCGTCACGGCGGACGCTGAGCAACACCGGGGGGCTCTCGTCACCCTGAGGTACCCGCAGCAGCAAGGCAAGCACCGTCAGCGTGACGCTGTGGCGGATCGGGTCGGCTTTCAGCAGCGGCCGGGTGAGCGCGGTGAACTCTGCAACGTTGTGGTGCAGCCGGACGTCCACTACAGCACGGGCAGATAGGTGCTTAGCTCGTAGGCCGTGACGTGACGCCGGTAATTGTCCCACTCGCTGCGCTTGTTGCGCAGGAAGAAGTCGAACACGTGCTCCCCGAGGGTCTCGGCGACCAGCTCGGAGTTCTCCATCTCGACGAGCGCCTCGGAGAGGTTCTGCGGCAGCGGCGCGTAGCCTGCGGCCCGGCGCTCACGCTCGGACAGTGACCAGACGTCGTCCTCGGCGGGGGGCGGCAGCTGGTAGCCCTGCTGCACGCCCCGCAACCCAGCGGCGAGAATCACCGCATAGGCGAGGTAGGGATTGCAGGCCGAATCCGGGGTGCGGATCTCCACCCGTCGGCTGGATGCTTTGCCTGGCGAGTACATCGGCACCCGGACCAAGGCCGAGCGGTTGCGGTGCCCCCAACACACCGCGGTGGGGGCTTCCCCGCCGATGATCAGCCGCTTGTAGGAGTTCACCCACTGGTTGGTCACCGCGGTGATCTCCCTGGCATGCGCCAGTACTCCCGCGACGAACGCCCGGCCGGTGTCGGAAAGCTCGTAGGGGTCGTCGTCGTCGTGGAAGGCATTACGGTCGCCCTCGAACAGACTCATGTGGGTGTGCATCGCAGACCCTGGATGCGAGGTGTAAGGCTTGGGCATGAACGAGGCGCGCACGCCCTGGGTGATCGCGACCTCCTTCACCACGTACCGGAAGGTCATGATGTTGTCGGCCATGGTGAGCGCGTCGGCGTAACGCAGGTCGATCTCCTGCTGTCCAGGTGCCCCCTCATGATGGCTGAACTCCACCGAGATACCGACCTGCTCCAGCGCCTCGATGGTGTGTCGGCGGAAGTGCGGAGCGACGTCGTGGCTGGCCTGATCGAAGTATCCACCGGAGTCGGCGGGTACCGGCTCGGAACCGTCGTCAGGCAGGTCTCGCAGCAGGTAGAACTCGATTTCGGGATGCACGTAGCAGGTGAACCCGGCCTCGGCCACCTTGGACAGAGTCCGGGTGAGCACGTGCCGCGGGTCAGCCCACGACGGCAAGCCGTCGGGCATGGTGATGTCACAGAACATCCGGGCCGAGTAATGCTCGCCCCGGGGGTTCTCCCACGGCAGCACCTGGAAGGTGGCGGGGTCCGGCTTGGCGATCATGTCGGACTCATAGGCACGCGCGAAACCCTGGATCGCCGATCCGTCGAAGCCGATGCCGTCGGCAAAGGCTCCCTCCAGCTCGGCCGGTGCGACCGACACCGACTTGAGGTACCCCAACACGTCGGTGAACCACAACCGAACGAACCGGATGTCGCGTTCCTCCAGCGTGCGCAGCACGAACTCCTGCTGGCGATCCATGCGCGAAGGGTAGTGGACAGCCGATGACGGCACTGTGGCCTGCCCCTAGGATGAGCGGATGCGTCTTTTCGCCTTCATCGCCGCGCTGATGATCGCGCTCGTCACGTCGTGCAGCGGCAGTAGCGGGCAGACGGCGAAGCTACCCAACGGCGCTCCGCTGCTCGCCGATTCCGCCAAGGCGATGCGCGAGGTGACCACCACTCACTTCGCCGTCGAGGTCGAGGGTAACTCGCCGGGAGTGCAGCTGCGCTCGGCGGAGGGTCAACTCACCCGGGCGGGTTCGGCGAAGGGCGTCGCCAAGGTGGACGCGGGCGCGCAGCTGTCCGAACTGCAGTTCGTGATCATCGGTCAGGACCTATACCTACGACCCCCGACCGGCCCGGTGCAGAAACTGCCACGGTCCTTCGCGGTGTATGACCCCTCGGTGATCCTCAATCCGGACCGGGGCATCGCGGCGGCGTTGGCCAGCGGTACGGGGCCCACCACGGAGAGCCGGGAGCAGGTCGACGGCGTCGACACCTACCGGCTACAGGTGAAATTTCCAGCACAGCCACTCGGCTCGCTGGTACCTCAGCTAGCCCAGGACAAGACCAGCGAAATCTGGGTCGCCACGCAGGGCTCGCGGCTGATCAAGGCGCAGTTCCCGACAACCTACGGTTCGGCCACCGTCCATTTCTCTGACTTCGACGCCCCGGTCGAGATCACCCCGCCGTCCTGATCCCGTCTACTCCGATGAGCGCGACGGCAACCACGGTCCGGCGCCGCGGGCTGGCGTTGGGCGCTGGCGCGCTGGTCACTCTGCTCGCCGCGCTGGATGCCTATGTCGTGGTCAGTCTGCTGGTCGACATCGTCCGGGACCTGCAGGTGCCGATCAACCATTTGGAGCGGGCCACCCCGATCGTCACCGGCTTCCTGCTGGGCTACGTCGCTGCGATGCCGCTGCTGGGTCAAGCGTCTGATCGCTTCGGCAGGCGGGCGCTGCTGCAGGCTTGCCTCATTACCTTCGCGGCGGCGTCGGTGATCACCGCCGTCGCGGCGACCCTTCCTGTACTCGTGGCGGGGCGGACCCTGCAAGGCATCGCCGGTGGCGCTTTGCTACCGGTATCTATGGCGCTGGCCGCTGACCTGTGGCCGGACCGTGGCCGGTCCACCGCATTGGGCGCGCTGGGTGCTGCTCAGGAGCTGGGCAGTGTGTTGGGACCGCTGTACGGCGCCGGCCTGGCCGCGCTGTTCGGCTGGCGCGGGGTGTTCTGGGTGAATGTGCCCCTTGCGGTCGCTGCGGTGCTCGCGGTCCAACTGGCCGTTCCGGCTAGAGCGCGGTTCGAAGATATGCCCCGTGCACCGCTAGACCTCGTCGGTGGTGGTCTGCTAGCGCTGGCTCTGGGCCTGTTGGTAGTCGGGCTGTACAACCCCGACCCTGATCGTGGGGCGCTGCCGTACTGGGGATGGCCCGTGCTGGGCGCGGCAGCGGTGGCTGGGTTGGCGTTCGTCCTGTGGGAACGGCGGGCGACGGTGCGGCTGCTCGATCCCGTCGGTGTGCACTGGCGGGTCTTTCTTGGTTCGCTGGGGGTCAGTCTGACGGCTGGGGCGGCGCTGATGGTGACTCTCGTGGACGTCGAGCTGTACGCGCAGACCGTGCTGGGTCGCAATCCCGCCGGGGCGACCGCGATCCTGGTCCGGTTCTTGGTTGCGCTACCGGTAGGTGCACTGGTTGGGGGTTTGGCGGCGAGCTGGCTGCGCGAGACGGTGGTGACGCTGGTCGGGATGCTGCTGGCCGCCGCCGGCTACCTGCTGATCGCGGGATGGCCCGCGGACATCTTGGCGGCCCGCCATGACTTTGGTCTGCTTACCCTGCCCAGACTCGACACCGATCTGGCACTGGCCGGCCTGGGGCTCGGTCTAGTGATCGCGCCGTTGTCCACTGCGGCGCTGCGCGCGACCCCACCCGACCGGCACGGGGTGGCCTCCGCCGCGGTAGTAGTCGCCCGGATGACCGGGATGCTCGTAGGTATCGCCGCGCTGTCCGCATGGGGGCTGCACCGCTTTCGCGAGCTCACCGCACAACTGGCTACTCCGCTGCCCTTCGGTGTCGGTACGCAGATTTATCAACAGCAGCTCGCCAGCTACCAGCTCGCGCTGCAGGTGGCGCTCCGCATCCAGTACAAAGAGATCTTTCTGCTCACCTCGGGAATATGCCTGCTTGGCGCGGTGGGCGCCCTACTGATCAAGACTAAGCGGCGCACAGTGTCGACCGCTTTGGCAGAATGAGCCGCACCAGATAGTTCGACACTGCATCGTCTACGCACTTCACGCCCTGCAGGACGACAGTGTGCTGGTTGCCCTCAAAGGTGACTAACTTGCCGCGAAGCCGGTGGGCCAGCTCCACCCCAGCCTGGTACGGGGTGGCCGGATCACCCGTGGTGGACACCACTAGTACTGGTGGCAAACCCTCTACCTGCGGGTCGCCGGAATCGCCGGTCGGCGGCACCGGCCAGAAAGCGCAGGCATCCCGCGCTGCCGACGGTGGGTGCCCATCGTCGAGGAAGGGCGCGGCCTCCCGGTACAGCCGATCCGCCTCCTGCACCATCGCCGGATCCGTCACTGGGGGGTCGTCCAAGCACCGAACCGCTTCGAAGGCATCCTGGCTACCGGAGTAGCCGTGCTCATCACGCTGGTAATAGATGTCAGCCAATCTCAACAGGGTGGAACCGCTCCCGTGGGCCAGTTCGGAGAGGCCCCGATTGAGCATCGGCCAGAGCTGGTCGGTGTACAGCGCCTGAATCGTGCCAATCGTAGCGTCGGTATAGGACAACTTGCGGTCGCCGACGGGTCGCGCCCCTGTAGTCAACGGCAGCAATAACTGCTGGAACGCCTGGTTGGCCTGATCTTTCGGGATGGTTCCCAACCAGCATCGGGATTGTGCGACACACCAGCCGACGAATGCGTCGAAAGACTGCTGGAACCCGGCACCCTGGTTCACCAAGCTTTGCACCAGGTTCGCATTCGGATCCAGTGCGCCGTCGAGCACCATCGCCCGCACATTGCCCGGGAACTGCTCGGCGTAGGAGGTACCAAGCCGGGTGCCGTAGGAGTAGCCGAGGAAGTTGAGCTTCGCGTCACCGAGTGCGGAACGCAACACGTCCATGTCCCGTGCGACGTCGCGGGTGCCGGCGTTGGCGAGCATGTCCTTGCCTACCCGCTGGGCACACAGCTGCGCGTAGGCTCGGTTCTCGCTTTCGGTCTGCGCAATCCCTGCCGGCGAGGTATCCAGGTCAAGGTCGAGCCGTTCGGCGTCCTCCTCCTGGGTATTCCGGCAGACGATCTTCGGCTGGCTTGCGCCGATTCCGCGAGGGTCGAAACCGACCAGGTCGAACCGGCGGCCCAGGTCGGTCCCGGTTACCGCTCCGGCCCGCGACGCGACTGCCGTCATCCCCGAAGCGCCTGGACCGCCGGGATTGACTAATAGCGAGCCCAGCCGCTCTTGCTGGTTGTCGGCGGGGCGGCGGAGCACTCCGATCCGCGCGGTGGGCCCCTGCGGGCGGTCATAGTCCAATGGCACCTCCGCCCGGGTACAGCGCAGTGTGGGGTCGGCGAAGGACTGCCGCTCGAAGTCTGTGGTGGCAAAGTCCTTGCAGCCGCTCCACGTCAGTTGCTGGGCGTAGAAACGTTCGAGGCCCGGGGGCACCGATCCAGCCGGACCAGCCTGGTACTGCGAAACGTCGGCGCCCAGACGTGATCTCGTGACGTCAGCGGCCTGGTGGCGGCTGGAATCGGCAGCGCAACCACCGAGGGCAAGCACGATCGCCAGGACAACGGTCGGGCGCAATGGGCGCGACATCCGGCAGATCCTAGTGATCCCTCGGACGGCTCTAAGCGGCCGCTCCGCGCCCTGAGGCGGATGATGAGAGCATGCCGCAGCTGCGTCTGGCCCTGGCCCAGGTTAATCCATGTGTCGGTGACATCTTGGGCAACGCCACAATGATCGTCGAGCGCTGCCGGGAAGCCTCCACTGCCGGTGCGCACATCGTGGTGTTCGGCGAGATGGCGCTGACCGGCTACCCGGTGGAGGATCTGGCGCTGCGGGAGTCTTTCGTCGCCGGGTCGGTGCAAGCCCTCCAGACGCTGGCCACGCGGCTCGTGCAGGACGGCTGTGGGGAGCTGGCCGTTGTCGTCGGATACCTCGACTCTGATACCCACGGCTCTCGTGACGCCGCGGCGGTCTTGTACCGCGGGCGAGTGGTAGCCCGCCAGTTCAAGCACCACCTGCCCAACTACGGGGTGTTCGACGAACGCCGTTACTTCATCCCCGGCACCACCTTGACCGTCTTCCGGCTGCACGGCCTGGAGGTCGGCATGGTGATCTGCGAGGACATCTGGCAGGTGGGTGGTCCGATCACCGCGCTGGCGCAGGCTGGGGTGGACCTGGTGGTCGCGCCCAACGCGTCGCCCTACGAACGGAACAAGGACGACACTCGGCTGGCGCTGGTGGCGCGCCGGGCAATTGAGGCGGGCGCGCCGCTGGTGTACGCGAACCTGGTGGGAGGCCAAGACGAGCTGGTCTTCGACGGCGACTCGATGGTGGTCGACGAGCGCGGGGAGCTGCTGTTGCGGGCGCCGCAGTTCACCGAGCAGATCGTGACGCTCGACCTGAACCTACCCGGCGGCTCACCCAGAGCAGTGGGCTGCTACGCCGGGCTCGACGTGCACCGGATCATTTTGAGCCTTGACCCGTTGCCGCCCTACCCGGCTGCTCGCACCGCGCCGGCCGCCGAGCCGCTGTGCGACGAGGCCGAGGTCTGGGGTGCGCTGGTGACAGGTCTGCGGGACTACTCGCGCAAGAACGGATTCCGCTCCGTGGTGCTCGGACTGTCCGGCGGGATCGATTCCGCGGTGTGCGCCGCGCTGGCGGTGGACGCGCTGGGCGCTGATGCGGTGTATGGAATCTCATTGCCCTCGTCGTATTCCTCGGCGCACTCTCGGACCGATGCTGCCGATCTCGCCGAGCGCACCGGGCTGCATTACCAGGTGCAGCCGATCGGGGACATGGTCGACGTCTTCGTGCGCCAGCTCCAGCTGTTCGGACTCGCTGAGGAGAACGTGCAGGCCCGCTGCCGTGGGGTGACCTTGATGGCGCTGTCCAACCAGTACGGGCATCTGGTGCTGGCCACTGGCAACAAATCCGAACTCGCCGTGGGGTACTCGACGATCTACGGTGACGCCGTCGGCGGCTTCGCTCCGATCAAGGATGTGCCGAAGACGGCGGTGTGGACGCTGGCGAGGTGGCGCAACGCGCTGGCCGAGAAACGGGGTGAGACTCCACCGATCCCACCCAACTCGATAGGCAAGCCGCCTTCCGCTGAGCTTCGTCCTGACCAGCTTGACACTGACGCGCTACCGGACTACCGGCTTCTCGATGAGGTGCTTGACGACTATGTGCAAGGCGACCGCGGGTTCAGCGACCTAGTGACGGCTGGGTTCGCGCCCGAGCTGGTCGAGCGCATTGTCCGGCTGGTGGATGCCGCGGAGTACAAACGGCGGCAGTATCCGCCCGGTACGAAGATCACATTAAAAGCTTTTGGCCGGGACCGGCGACTGCCGATCACCAACCGCTGGCGCGAACGCGGTCTCACCGACGACGAACACTAGCCACCTCATGATCGTCGAAACTGAGCCGTGGCGGTGCGAGGTTGCCCGGCCAGACGTCGGTTTCGGTGATCACCCGGACCTTTGACGTGGCTGTGAATCTCGTCGCACGCTAATGCCAAGCCCTGACAATCGGTGCCAGGCTGTGTACCAGCGATCCGACGTGACCCGGGGACCGGTGGGAACGGCCGGCCTCGAGGGAGGACGGTCGATGATGACCGCAGCTGCTGACCAACCCGCGCTGTACGGCGGACCGGTGCGGCCCAACCAGAAGATCAGGCGCGTCCGCGTCCAAGACCTCACGGCGGCCAAATCCCGCGGCGAAAAGTGGGCGATGCTCACCGCGTACGACTACTCCACGGCCAGACTGCTCGATGCCGCCGGAATCCCGGTGCTGCTGGTCGGCGACTCGGCGGCCAACGTCGTCTATGGCTACGACACGACACTACCGGTGACCGTCGACGAACTGGTGCCCTTGGCACGCGGCGTGGTCCGCGGGGCCCGTCGTGCGCTAGTCGTCGCCGACCTGCCATTCGGCTCCTATCAATCCTGCCCAACCCAGGCCTTGGAGACTGCGACCCGTTTCCTCAAAGAGGCCGGCGCGCACGCTGTGAAGCTAGAAGGCGGTCGCCGAGTGCTGCCCCAGGTGGAGGCACTGGTCGCGGCGGGCGTGCCGGTGATGGCGCACCTCGGACTCACCCCGCAGTCGGTGCACGCGATGAGCGGCTACCAGGTGCAAGGCCGGGGCGAGCAGAGCGAACGTCTGCTCGACGACGCGAAGGCCCTGGAAGCCGCCGGGGCATTCGCCATCGTGCTTGAAGTCATCCCGGCCGAGCTGGCTGCGCGGATCACCACGGCGGCGAGTGTGCCCATCATCGGGATCGGTGCCGGACCGGCATGCGACGCGCAGGTCATGGTGTGGCAGGACATGGCGGCCTTCCACCCTGCCAGTGGCCCGGTGGCGAAGTTCGTCAAGATCTACGCCAAGCTCGGCGACGGGCTGCGGGACGCCGCGAGCCACTTCGCCGAGGATGTCCGCGCAGGCGCCTACCCGGGGCCGGAGCACACCTACAGCTGAGCCGTCCTGCGGCACCCGGCGAGCGTTTCGGCAGCGGCCAGGCCAGCGCGACTCACCAACTTGCGCACCAGTAGCCCCTGTTAGGAAAGGGGCCTACGGTCGGAGCACGAGCAGGTGATCAACGATCGGGGAACGAAAGGTTGGGCTCGTGCTCGCCTTGAACGGATACGTGCTGCTTTCCACCCACGTGAGGTATCGCCTGGGAGTCGCAGCGGCGTCTCCGATCGACCTGTTGGCTGCTAGAGGGCAGATGGCGATCTCGCTGGGTTGGCACATCATCCTGGCTTGTCTGGGAGTCGGGATGCCCGCACTGACGCTGTTCGCCGAATGGCGGGGCTTGCGCACCGGCGAGCATGCCTACCGGCTGCTGGCCCACCGGTGGACCAAGGCCATGGGGGTGCTGTTTGCCGTCGGCGCGGTGTCCGGGACCATCCTGAGCTTTGAAATGGGGTTGTTTGGCCGGGCATGATGAGCCGCTACGGCCAGGTCATCGGGCTACCGTTCGCGTTGGAGGGCATCGCGTTCTTCATCGAGGCGATCTTCTTGGGCATCTACCTCTACGCCTGGGACCGGCTACCACCGCACCAGCACCTGCTCTCCGGTATTCCGATCGTGGTGGCCGGGGTGTGCTCGGCGTTCTTCGTGGTCACCGCTAACGCCTGGATGAACCAACCGCGAGGATTCGACCTCACTAACGGCACCGTAACCGCGGTCGACCCGTGGGCGGCGATGTTCAACCCGGCCACCCCGCCGGAGACCACTCATATGATCCTGGCCGCGTTCATGGTCACCGGGTTCGTCATCGCCAGCGTCTACGCCGTGGCCCTGTTGCGGGGTCGCCGGGACCGTTATCACCGGCTCGGTTTCCTCATCCCGTTTACCGCCGCGACGATCATCACCCCGGTGCAGATCGCCGTCGGTGACTACGCAGCCCGGTTCCTGGCCACCAACCAGCCCACCAAACTCGCCGCCATCGAGGGCGTCTACCACACCGGCTCGCACGTTCCATTGACCGTCGCCGGCATCCCGGTGGGTGAGCAGTTACGTTACGGGCTGGAGATCCGAGCGGACTGTTCCTACTGGTCGGTTACAGCCCGAACACGGTGATCACCGGCTTGGACCGGGTGCCCGCGGCCGACCGACCCCCCGTAGGAGTCGTGCACCTGTCCTTCGACGTCATGGTCGGCATCGGGTCCGCTTTCCTGCTGCTGGGCATCTGGCTCGGACTGAGCTGGTGGCGGCGCCGCGACCTCCCCCGCCCCCGTTGGTTCCTGCGGGCCGCCAGCGTCACCGGGATCGCCGCCTGCTGCGCTCTGGAAGCGGGGTGGGTCACCACCGAGGTGGGCCGCCAACCCTGGATTGTGTGGGGCCAGATGAGAACCGCCGACGCGGTCAACCCCGCCCCGGGTCTGATCGCCGGCCTGGTCGCAGTGCTCGCGATCTACGTCGTGATGACCATCGGCACGGTATACGTCCTGCGCCGGATGGCCCAGTATCACCAACTCATGGCTCCGCAAGAGCACGACGCTGGGGCAGGAGCGCAGCAGTGAGCCTCGCCCAGTGGTCGATCGCCGTGCTGTGGATCGGATTGACGCTCTACGCGCTGCTGGCCGGAGCCGACTTCGGCGCTGGCTTCTGGGATCTGTTCGCCGGCGGAAGCCACCGAGGCCGCCCGCAGCGTGACCTGATCGAGCATTCCATCGGGCCTGTGTGGGAGGCCAATCACGTCTGGTTGATCTTTGTCATCGTGCTGCTGTGGACGGCATTTCCTACCGTGTTCGCGGCAGTGATGTCCACTTTGTACATTCCCTTGACGTTGGTCGCGCTCGGCATCATCGTGCGAGGCGCGGCGTTCGCCTTTCGCAAAGCCAGCGACCACCTCGGGCAGCAACGTCTGTTTGGAGCTGCGTTCGCGCTGTCCTCGGTCCTCACCCCGTTCTTCCTCGGCACCGCGGCCGGCGGCATCGCCTCCGGCCGCATTCCCCTCGGGTTGGCCGCCGGTGACCTCATCACCAGTTGGTGCAACCCCACCTCAGTGCTGGGCGGCACGATCGCGGTTGGTATTGCCGCCTATCTCGCGGCGACCTACTTGTGTGCGGACGCCATGCGCGAAGGCCAGAGTGAGCTTGCCGAGGCATTTCGGCGCCGCGCGCTGGCCACCGGCATCGTGGTTGGTATCGTCGCATTAAGTGGGATCGCGGTGCTGCACGCCGACGCGCCCCGGCTGTTTGACGGTTTGACACACCGCGCGTTGCCGCTGGTCATCGTCTCGGCCGTCGCGGGTGTAGCCTCCCTGCTGCTGGTGCTACGCCGCCGCTATTTGCTGGTACGGGCCACTGCGGCGCTGGCGGTCACCGCCGTGTTGTGGGGCTGGGCGCTGGCGCAATACCCCTACCTACTCCCACCTCCCGCTACGGCGAATGTCACCATCACAGCCAGCGCAGCCACTCCGGCCGTGCTCTTGGCCACGCTCATCGCACTGGCCGTCGGCGCCGGCTGCTCATCCCCTCGCTGCTGTGGCTGTTCGTGCTCTTTCAACGAGGCGAACCCGCTGACGAGCAGGACCAACTGTCCACCTCCTCATGATCACGGCGAGCGCCGGGCAGCGGCATCGCCGTCAGCGTGTCAGAGGCCGGTGATGCGGATGCCGGCGTGCGTATGGTGGCGCCGGTTGACCGCAATGAGGTTGGCGACCAGCGCCTCCACTTGCCCGGCGTTGCGTAGCCGCCCGCCGTAGATGCCACGCGCACCAGGTATCGCGTCGGCGAGGGCGCACACCCGATCCGTGGCTTCCCGGTCGTCGCCCATCACCAGCACATCCATGTCCAGGCGGCTAACCTCGGGGTCATCCAGCAGTACCGCGGAGACATGGTGGAACGCGGCGATCACCCAGGAGTCGGGCAGCAGCGTCTGGGCCTGCTGCGCGGCGCTGCCAGCAGGCACCTCGAGCGGGTAGGGACCCTGATTGTCGAAGCCGAGCGGGTTCACACAGTCGATTACGATCTTGCCGGCCAACGCCCCACGTAGCGATGTGAGCAGCGCGGCGTGGCCGTCGAAGGGCACTGCCACCACGACCAGGTCTGCCTCGGCCGCGCAGCCGGCATTGTCCGCACCGCGCACCCGCGGGGAGCTGGCCCGCTTCCCCACTAAGGCCGCGACCTTCTCGGCCCGATGACGGTCCCGGGAGCCGATCACCACCGGTAGCCCGCACAGCGCCCACCGGTAGGCCAACCCCCGACCCTGCGGACCAGTGCCACCGAGCACCCCGATCGTCAACTGGGACAGGTCCGCCTGGATCACGGGCTGATGGCTGGCGGACGGCGCGGTATCGGATCCAGGCAGGACACCAGGACCTCCCGGCACTGCGGATCCGCTACCACGACGTCGTTGCGGTCCCGGTACACCAACTCTCCAGTGGTGTCGATCTCGAGCAAGTAACCGGCTTCGGCCAGCTGACCCTCGTCCAGGTCGACCAACCGTTCGACGCGGCTGGGCACCACCCGATAAATGGGCCACGCCAGATCGCCATAGGTCCGATGTAGCTCATCGATGAGATAGGCCATCTGCTGCTGCCACGGCAAGGGCATCTCTTCGGCCAGTGACCGGGGCAGCACCACATAACTCTCGTCGACACCCAGCTTGGCTCCCTCGAGGTGGTCCCGTAACGGAGTGGCCGAAGCCGGCCGACGGGTTGGCCGCGGGATCGGTTCTGATGCGTACACCTACCTACACCTCCGGATCTCAGGCCTCCGCGACCGGCACCCCTGGCCGGACCGCGAGCGGCATCAATTCGTGCTCATCGAAGTTCACCGCTCGCTGTCTCAGCGGCACAGTCTGGTTCGCCGCCTCGACCATGCGACCATTTCCCAGGTACATCGCAACGTGGTGGATGGTAGCCGGGTTCGACGTGTCATATCCCCAGAACAGCAGGTCCCCGGGTTGAGCCTGACGCACCGGCAGCTGGGTACCGGCCCAGTACTGCTGCGCCGCCACCCTAGGCAGCGTGACCCCGGCCGACGCGTAGGCCCGCAGCATCAGCCCTGAGCAGTCGTAGGAGTTAGGGCCGGTGGCGCCCCAAACGTAGGGTTTGCCGACTTCGCCCAGCGCGTACTGAATTGCCCGTCCGGCGACCTCGGATGGCGCCGGGAGCGGTGTGGCGCAGGAGGCTTTGACGAACTCCGTGACGTCCCCGCCCACGGCGCCGATCACGTTGACGGCCAGCGGTTCCCATTGGTGGTAACGCGAGGGAAATGCCGACCTCTCGATGTCCTGCGCCGAATCCCCAGGACGCTGAGTTTCCCAGCCGGGCACCATCAGCAACTTGTCGTAGAACTTGTTGATCTCGTAGACCGGATCGGTAACCTGGGCGGCGCTGCCCCAGCCCTGGGAAGGCCGCATCTGGAAAATGCCCAGCGAATCCCGGTCGCCGTAGGGCAGGTTGTGCAGCCGGGACTCGGTCATCCCAGCTTGGATGGCAATCTGCCAGGCTCGTGGCGGCAGCCGGCGCTGCTTGCCGATCGCAATGATCTGTTCGACGATGGCGCGCTGTTCGGTATCGAGGTCGCTGACCCGGACGGCCACTCGCGGCGCTTCCCTCGGATCAGTTGCCGCGAGAACCGACCCGCACGGCGCCCCGAAGATGAAATCGCCGGAACCGACACCCCCGAGCAGGGTGGAGATCGCGGCCAGCGCGATGAGGCCGCCAAGCACGCCGATCACCAGGAGCCCGACCAGCCACCGGCGCATGCCTCAACCCGCCCGCTCGTAACTGGCAACCCGCCAGCCAGTGGGCGTGGACACCAGCAGCAGCCGTACTACTACCGCAGTGGTGGGCACGTCGATCTCAGCCGAGCTCGCCCCCGCGCTAACGGTTCGCGGCGCCTCGATGATCTGCGCCGCGGGGACGTTCGCCGGGTCAATCGACTGAAGTTGGGGAAACAGGTCATCAGTGGTGTAGGGCCGCAGCTGCTCAACCCAACGCTCAGCGGTGATGCCCTTCGGGACGGTGAGAAATCCATTGACCCAGGAGCGCGCGACGGTGAGTGCAGCGGCAGGGGCCGGCGCACTCGGGGACGGCACGGGAGGCTGCCGGGCAATGCCGGCGTCGGCTAGCGCCGAGCGTGGCCCCGTGCCGAACGGGCTCGCTGCCGACTTACTCTTAGCGCTGATCGACGGCGCTGCGGAAGTCGCGCCACTGCGGTTGTCGGGCAACACCCGCCCGAGCCCGAGACCAATCGCGACGAGCGCCAACACGGTGCCGGCGAGGTGCTTGGGAGAACGCACCGGCCAGCCCCAGAAGCTGCGGTAGACGGCTGTGCGGCCGCGGTGGGTCCGGATCGGCATGGCGCTTCCCCCGGTCAGTCCACGATCCGGGCGCTGGCGCCGTCAGTGGTTTCCAAGCCGGTTTCCGAGCCGACTTCCAGGCCGGCTGACGGCCGATACACCACCCACACCGGGCGTCCGGCCACCTCATCCAGCCCCGCCTCCTGCGGTGCGCCCCGTGAACTGCTGACCGCCGAGGGCACGTAGACCGCATCCTCACTGACGTGGGTACGGCCGTGTGCGGGAGCGCTGAATCCGGTCGGCACCGCGCCCAACCCGTCCGGGCGCAACACACTCCCGCTCGACTCGGTCAATGCCGCCTCGCCGTAACCCAGGCCAGGGCCGCCAAGCGCAGTAGGACGGCCCGCACCGAGCGCCGGCGTAGCCGCGAAGCCACCTGCCCTGCGATCCATTCGCCCGGCCGTGACAATCACCGGTGCGTCAGCCTCTGGACGCACCCGGCTGCCGGCTGCCGAGTCTGCCGCAGGTGCCCGCGGATCACTCTCAGTGCCGCGGGCCTCCTCCCAGAACCGCTCCGAGGGGCTGGCGTCGACATCTGCCCTGCGCCGCCGCAGCCGGGCCAGGACACCCGGTGGCGCTGCGGGTAACGCACCACCCACCGCGCCGACCGCGAGCTCGGTCATCTGCCACATTCGCCGAACCGGACGAGCCACCAGCAACAACACCACGGTGATCATTCCGGCGAGCAGCATCTGCGCGAGCACCGAGATGTTGCGCGACGGGTCGAAAACCCACACCATCACCAGCGTGTGCAGCGCGGCCAGCGCTGACAGCACGACGATGTTGAGCAGCGCGGCACCGACCGCGCGACCGACGCCACGCAGCAGGTCGTGATACAGGATCGCGATCAGACCGATGACCGGGCCCAGCAGGATCACCACCCGCAGCAGCACCTGAGCCAGCAGCAATGCCGCCTGTGCGAGCAGTTGGAACAGCCCGAACATCACCGCCTGCAGGGCAGCCAGGAACCCTACGCCGATCCGATTGCCGTCTATCCCCTGGAAATAGCCGTAGGCACTGCCGGTCCGCTCGGCGATCGCCTTGTACTCCTGCTTCTTGCGGTCCGCGACACCGGATTTCGGATCGTCTGCGCCGTTGGCGATTTCCTGTTTGGTGTAGGCCTGCGCGCGGAGTAGGTCACGACCCAGCTGCGCAGCCTGTGGACCGTCCGGGGAACCGAATTCCCCCCGTAACCAGTTGCGATAGATGATCTGGTCGTGCAGCAGGGTCGGTAGCGCATCGCGCTGCTCGATACCGACTTCGTGCAGGAAACCGCTGCGCACGTCGTTACTGCCCTCGACCAGGACACCATCGAGCACCTGGGTGTACAGCAGTGGGGTCAGGTAGGTCGCGGCCGCCAACCAGATGCCGGCCAGCGCCCACGCCGCGCGTTTGCTGACCGCGGCGAGGTCACCGCGCCAGATCGATCGGAACAGCACGATGGCCAGCAGTACTGCGACCAGCCCGAACCAGGGTGCGTACACGCTGTCGTACAGCGCTACCGTGCCCGAGACGATCAGGTCGTTCAACGGAGCCAGCAGGCCACCATCGGACAGCGCGTAGTGCAGCCCGTTAGTGGCGCCGACGATCGCCTTGCCGATGTCAAACAGTAGGTTGCCGGTCCAGGTGTCGATCACCGCGTTGGGATTGCGCAGGCCGGAAGGACCGCAGCCCAGGTCATAGGTGTGCCACACCAGTCCGGCGTAGCCGACCTCGTGGTACGCGCTGTTGGGCGCGCCGGCCTGCAGCGGTGTGGGATCGATCGCACCGACCATGCCGGACCCGGGCCGTTCCGGGTTGGGTGGTTGTTTGCAGTCGTCGGCTCCGGGGACCTGCGCCAGCGCTGATGACCCCCAGGCGGTCGACGGGCTGAACAGCGCGATGGCCGCCATCAACCCGAGCAGCGCCAACAATGCCGTGATCCTCCTGCCGCGCAGCGCCCGGAGGATCATGCTCGTGTCCTGGCTGCGGCCGCCGGACCGATCCCGCTGCGTCCTGGGCTGTGGTCCTCTTCAACTGAAAGATCGGCCGTGCTGGGCAGCTCCACAGCTGGCGAGCCGCCGCGCAGCGCATCCGGAGTGGTGTCCAGCGCCGTGCACAAATGCTCCAAGTGGGCGCCTGAGAGGTCCACCCGCACCCGCTCCACCCCGCCAGCGCCATCACCGAAGATGAACTGCCGGGGTGCCCGGTCTCGTTCCGTGGCCATCCGGTCACCCCCGGGGCGACGTCCCAGCGAAGCCACCACCTGCTCATATCCGACCCCGATGGGAACCTTCAGCAGGCGCAGCGCGTCGGCCTGCGCGGGCCCGTCGTCCAGCCTGCCGACGAAGACCGAGTCCAGCAGCGACACGAACCCCTGGATCTTCAGAAAGTCCGCCGGAACCTGCGACGACAGCAGCACCCGCACATTCCACTTGCGGGAATCCCGGGCGAAGCGGTTCATCAACACCCGACCGGTGGGGACTTCGGACAGGAAAAACGCTTCGTCGATCCAGACGCCTTTGCGCTGATCACGGGGACGCTCGTAGATCGACCGCTGAGTCAGCCAGGCGGCAAGGTTGAGCAACTCCACGCCGAGGGACTCGGCGTCGGTCCAGTGCTCACGACCGATGGTGTCCTTGGGTAGAGTCAGACCGGACATGGTGAGCACGGTGAGCCGGTCGTCGCGCACCTCGGTGTAGGGGTCGGCGCCTTTGTCGGGAATGAGCAACGACATGCGCTCGCGCATCTCATCGAGGAAGTCGGCGACCACCATGGCGTGCTCGTGGTGCTCGGACGGATCGCGGCGCAGCATCTCGAACACCTGCCCGGGGTGCGCGTCGGGCCGCCCACCCACCGCTCGCACCGCGCGGAGCAGCACGATTCGGGTCTTGGCCATCCGGGCGACCTCGAACGGGAGCACTCCGGTGAGGACGTCGAGTACCAGCCGGCGCCGGGTGGCGGCTGTGAGCGCTTTCTCCCGCCGCCAGGCCCGCTCCGGATCCTCCTCGTCGAGGAAATGCGAAAGCTCCGGCTCACCGACCACCCGGTACGGGTTGAGGATGCCGGGCTGGGCATTGAGCAGGTTGATCGGCCGGGCGTAGGGTCGCAGCTCGGGCAACTCACACAGTTTGGCCAAGGGGCCGGAGGGGTCCAGCAG
>JBHEMR010000124.1:0-13300 GCA_046262495.1 Pseudonocardiaceae bacterium
AGTTCCTTCTTCAGGTCAGCGATCTCGTCCCGGAGCCGGGCGGCCAGCTCGAACTGCAGCTCACGGGCCGCGCTCATCATCTGGTCGGTGAGCTGCTGGATCAGATCGGCGAGCTCGGCGCGCGGCATCGACGAGGCGTCCCGACCTTCCAGCACACCGGCGCTACTCCGGGGCCGGCCGGGCTCGCCGGCGGCACGTTTACCCCGGGAGGCGTTGCGCCCGGATCCGCCAACCCGCACCGCAGCGATGTCGGAGGTATCACTGGCCTCGGCGTAGACGCGCTCGAGAATATCGTTGATCTTTTTGCGTAGCGGCTGCGGATCAACCCCGCGTTCGGTGTTGTAGGCGACCTGCTTGGCTCGTCGCCGGTTGGTCTCGTCGATGGCCCTGCGCATCGAGTCGGTGACCCTGTCGGCGTACATGTGCACCTCGCCCGACACGTTGCGGGCGGCCCGTCCGATGGTCTGGATCAGAGAGGTTCCGCTGCGCAGAAAACCCTCCTTGTCGGCGTCGAGGATCGCCACCAGCGATACCTCGGGTAGGTCCAGGCCCTCGCGAAGCAGGTTGATCCCGACCAGTACGTCGAACTCACCCAGTCGCAACTGCCGCAACAGCTCCACCCGGCGCAGCGTGTCCACCTCGGAATGCAGGTAGCGCACCCGGACGCCGAGCTCAAGCAGGTAGTCGGTGAGGTCCTCGGACATCTTCTTGGTCAACGTGGTGATCAGCACCCGTTCATTGCGTTCGGCGCGGACGCGAATTTCGTGCACCAGGTCGTCGATCTGGCCCTTGGTCGGTTTCACGATGACCTCCGGGTCCACCAGGCCGGTCGGGCGGATGACCTGCTCGACGAACTCACCACCGGCCTGTGCCATCTCATAAGGCCCCGGCGTCGCCGATAGGTACACCGTCTGGCCGATCCGGTCCTGAAACTCCTCCCAGCTCAGGGGCCGGTTGTCCAGCGCGGAGGGCAGCCGGAAACCATGCTCCACCAGGGTGCGCTTGCGCGATGCGTCACCCTCGTACATCCCGCCGATCTGCGGCACCGTGACATGCGACTCGTCGATGACCAACAAAAAGTCCTCAGGGAAGTAATCCAACAGGGTGGCCGGCGCCGACCCGGCTGCGCGCCCGTCGATGTGGCGCGAGTAGTTCTCGATGCCGGAGCAGAACCCAACCTGACGCATCATCTCCACGTCGTAGTGCGTCCGCATCCGCAGCCGCTGAGCCTCCAGCAGCTTGCCCTGCTTCTCCAGTGTGGCCAGCCGGGCTTCCAGCTCTGTCTCGATGCCCGCGAGGGCCCTTTCCATCCGCTCGGCCCCGGCGACGTAATGGGTGGCCGGGAAGATCCGCACCTCAGGCACCTCCCGCACCACCTCCCCGGTGAGTGGGTGCAGGTAGTAAAGAGACTCAACCTCGTCACCAAAGAACTCGATGCGGACAGCTAACTCCTCGTAAGCGGGAATGATCTCCACGGTGTCACCGCGGACCCGGAAGGTCCCCCGGGCGAAGGCGAGGTCGTTGCGGGTGTACTGGATGTCCACGAGGCCCCGCAGCAGCGCATCGCGCCCGACCTCGCCTCCAACCGGAACAGGAATTGACCCCTTGAGGTACTCCTGCGGGGTCCCGAGCCCGAAGATGCACGACACCGAGGCGACAACGACGACGTCACGGCGAGTGAGCAGCGACCTTGTAGCGGAGTGCCGCAGCCGCTCTACGTCGTCGTTGATCGACGAGTCCTTCTCGATGTAAGTGTCGGTCTGCGGGACGTACGCTTCGGGTTGGTAGTAGTCGTAGTAGGAGACGAAGTACTCCACCGCGTTGTTCGGGAAGTAGTCCCGCAGCTCGTGGGCGAGTTGCGCGGCGAGGGTCTTGTTAGGCGCCATCACCAGCGTGGGACGCTGCACCCGCTCGATGAGCCACGCGGTGGTGGCCGATTTACCGGTTCCGGTGGCGCCCAGCAGCACGACGTCGCGCTCACCGCCAGTGATTCGGCGCTCCAATTCGTCGATCGCAGCTGGCTGGTCGCCGGCCGGTGCGTAGTCGCTGACCATCTCGAACCGCTCCTGTGACCGCGGGCTGTCCGCCGGTGGGCGGAACTCGGAGCGCGGAAGCAGGTCGCGCGGGGCAGCGACGGCATCAGTCATGGCATCGAGAGTAGGCCGGACCCCTGACAGCCTGTCCTCGCGTAGGGTCGATCGCTATGACGGCCCAGCACGGACCGACTGCCCAGACCGCACCGCACATTCACCCTCCCAAAGTTGAACTGTTCGACCTGGAGGCGATGACCAACACCGATCCCAAGGGGGTCGTTCGCGCAGTCCGCGAATACCGGGTCGAGCCATTCGGCCTCTATGTCGCGCGCGACGTCATCGGCCATCCGTCGATTCGCGCGCTGGAGTCCTGGCTGTTGCCCGAGATGGGCCTGCGAATCACTGACTGGTTCTACCCTCCGGGGCACGAACGGGACTACCAATTCTACGTCGACGTGGTGCACATCGACGTCGACTCTAGGTGTTGGCGCACCGAGGATCACTACCTGGATCTCGTGCTTCGCACTGGTCACGGTGTCGACGTACTCGACACCGATGAGTTGCTGGCCGCGGTCCTCGCCGGGCTGCTCGATCGCTCAACCGCGCAGGCAGCGCTGGTCACCACGTACCGGACGCTGGATGGCCTGGCCCGGCACGACTACCGGTTGGACAGGTGGCTGTCCACGGTAGGAGCATCGCCCACTTGGAGCCGGCACTGACTTAGGTCTCAGGCCACCCGCCAACCGGTCCGCGCGGCCCACCGCTGCGCTCGATCCAGCGCGCTGGCCACGAACGGAGTCTTCGCGGTGGCGTAGGCATCGATGCTGTCCAGCTGCTGTGCGGTCAGGTGGTGTTTGAGATCGGCGTACTCCCGCACGCCGGCTGGGTGGGCCCGCAGCCAGTCCCGCAGCAGTACGGCATCCCGCCAGGTGGGGGAGTCGGCTGGCCGGATATGGCAGTTGACTGCCCGGTCGGGATCGGCGTTGGTCGCCATCGCCTTCTCCCACGTGGTGCCATCGCGAGCAATGTCGCACCAACGACCGCTCCACCTGATGAGTCCTGCGCCGACCAGATCGTCAGCGAGTCGCTCCGCGGCGGTGAGATCAGCGACCACCACCTGTATGTCAAGCACATCCCTGGCAGCAAGACCGGGGACTGCTGTAGAGCCAATGTGATCGAGGCAGTGCGCGCGCCGGCCCGCCACCGCGGCAATCCGTGCGATCACCCGCCGCGCCTGCTCCGGCCATCCATCGTCCGGCGCGATCACGACCGGAGTGCAACCACGCGCTGCCGGGCGACGGTGGCGCAGGTTTGCCTCGAAAGGCACCAGCCGCTGGATCCACAACCGGTCGACTGCCGAGAGGGTGTCATCCCGGCTGCGGCTGTTGTCCAACCAGATGTCCGCGGCGGCGCGATGCTGGTCGTCGGTGGCTTGGGCAGCGAGTCTAGCGGCGGCGTCGGACTCCGCCATGCCGCGCTGCTCGACCAGGCGGTGCAGCCGCACCGCGGCATCCGCGTGTACCACGATCACCAGGGGGAAGTCGGCTGCCATCCCGACCTCGACGAGCAGCGGGATGTCTTGCACCACGATGGCCTCGGCCGGCGCGGCCGCGATCAGCTCAGCAGAGCGGGCTGCGACCAGCGGATGCACGACAGCGTTGAGCCAGCCTCGCGCGTCCGCGTCGCCGAAGACCCGCGCCGCCAGCGCCGATCGGTCCAACGTGCCGTCCGCGGCGAGGATCTCCTCGCCGAACTCGCCGATCACGGCGCGCAGTCCGTCGGTACCCGGTGCGACCACCTCGCGGGCAATCCGGTCGGAGTCGATGATCGACGCCCCGCATTGCGCGAACCGGGCGGCGACCATCGACTTACCGGACCCCATGCCTCCGGTCAGTCCGATGCGCAGCATCGGATGATCGTGGCCCTTACCTGTTCAAACGCCGCCCTGTTAGACGCCGCCGGAAAGTTTCTCCCGCAGCGCCGCGAGCTGCTCGTCACTGGCGAGCGAGCCCCCGGCGCCAGCATTGCTGGCGCTGGTGCTGGTGCTGGTGCTGGTGCTGGTGGTGCTGCTACTGGTAGGCGTCTCCGCCGTCTCCGATGAGTAGTTCTGATCCTCAGCCGCCTCCGAGTCAGCCTCGCTCGCCTTGACGACCTGCTTGCGGTGTTGCTCGAAACGGACCTGCGCTTCGGCGTAGGCGCCCTCCCACTCCTGACGCTGCTTGTCGTAGCCCTCGAGCCAGTCGTTGGTCTCCGGGTCGAAGCCCTCGGGATAAATGTAGTTGCCCTCGCCGTCGTACTCGGCGGTCATGCCGTACTGCGCCGGGTCGAACTCCATTTCGGGGGACAGTCCTTCATTCGCCTGCTTGAGCGACAGTGAGATCC
This sequence comes from Pseudonocardiaceae bacterium, assembly GCA_046262495.1. GTDB lineage: Bacteria > Actinomycetota > Actinomycetes > Mycobacteriales > Pseudonocardiaceae. The sequence goes on from JBHEMR010000124.1 coordinate 4,416, forward strand.
GTCGGCGATCCAGGTCGATGTCGATGACCTTGACCATCACATCGTCGCCGACCTGCACGACCTGTTCGGGGATCTCGACATGCCGCTGCGAGAGCTCCGAGATGTGCACCAAACCCTCGATGCCTTCCTCGACCCGCACGAACGAACCGAAAGGCACCAGCTTGGTAACCTTTCCGGGCACGATCTGGCTGATCTGATGGGTTCGAGCGAATTGACGCCACGGGTCTTCTTGGGTTGCTTTGAGCGAGAGCGACACTCGCTCGCGCTCCAAATCCACGTCGAGCACCTCGACGGTGACTTCCTGACCGACCTCGACAACCTCACTCGGGTGGTCAATGTGTTTCCAGGACAACTCGGAGACGTGTACCAGACCGTCAACCCCACCGAGATCCACGAAAGCACCGAAGTTGACGATCGAGGAGACCTGACCCTTTCGGACCTGACCCTTGGCCAGCTGGTGCAGGAATTCGCTACGCACCTCCGATTGGGTCTGCTCAAGCCACGCGCGCCGGGAAAGCACCACGTTATTGCGGTTCTTGTCCAGTTCGATGATCTTGGCTTCAAGCTCCCGGCCCACGTAGGGCTGGAGGTCGCGGACCCGGCGCATCTCGACCAGCGAGGCGGGCAGGAAACCGCGCAACCCGATGTCGAGGATCAGACCACCCTTGACCACCTCGATGACGGTGCCGCGTACCGGCTCCTCGTTCTCCTTGAGGGTCTCGATATTCCCCCAGGCGCGCTCATACTGGGCGCGCTTCTTGGACAGAATCAGCCGGCCTTCCTTGTCCTCCTTCTGGAGAACGAGGGCCTCGACCTCGTCGCCCACCGACACGACATCCGCCGGGTCGACGTCGTGCTTGATGGACAGTTCCCGGGAGGGGATGACACCCTCGGTCTTGTAGCCAATGTCGAGCAGCACTTCATCACGGTCGACTTTGACGATGGTGCCTTCGACGATATCGCCATCGTTGAAGTACTTGATCGTCTTGTCGATGGCGGCGAGAAAGTCCTCCTCCGTCCCGATATCGTTGATCGCAACTTGCTGCGGGGCCGGGGCGGTGGTGGTGTCGGTGGACATGCGGTGGGGTGCTCCGAAGGGATAGGGTCGAGCGGTCGGTGTTTGTCTCAACTGTTGTGCCGGTGCGCTGATTCCCCACTACGCCAGATCAGGCACACCCGACAGCTCAACCTCACCCGACAGATCAACCCCACCCGGCGGATCACCCTCGCCGCTGAGCGAGCTTGATACCGAGCGAGCTTGACAACCGAGCTAGCTTGACGACCAAGGCTCGCTTGACAACCTGGGCAGCGCGGAACGACAGCGCAGCTTAATCCTACCCAGGCAGGAGTCGGACCAGCAAACCCGACCCCGGCGCTCGCCCGCTTCGTGGTGAGAGACTGCCTCAGTGACAGACGCGCCGCAACCGGGCTACGACGATGACAGGACGATCCCGCTGGACAGCCACTGCAGGGCTGAGGCAGTGCTCGGTACTGTCGGTGTAGTGAAACAGCTGGTCAGCGTCGCGGAGACGATCGCGGCCAACCGTCGATGGTGGGACGCCGATGCCGCGGACTATCTCGCCGAGCACGGTGATTTCCTCGGTCCGGCGGATTTCGTCTGGTGCCCAGAGGGGCTGCGCGAGTCAGACGTCCGCCTGCTCGGCGAGGTGGTGGGCCGCCGAGTGCTCGAGGTCGGTTGCGGGTCAGCGCCCTGCGCGCGCTGGCTGGCTGCCCACGGCGCGCAGGTCGTCGGCCTGGACCTGTCGGCGGCAATGCTGCTGCACGCGGTGCAGGCAGCCGGCGAAACCGGAATCTCAGTGCCCCTGGTGCAGGCCGAAGCTGCTCGGTTGCCCTTCGCCGACGGGAGCTTCGACCTCGCGTGTTCGGCGTTCGGTGCGGTGCCGTTCGTCGCGGACTCAGCCGAGGTGATGAGAGAGGTCGCCCGAGTGCTGCGCCCCGGTGGTCGATGGGTATTCGCGGTGACACACCCATTGCGTTGGATCTTCCCCGACGATCCGGGGGAGGCCGGCCTGACCGTGGTGCAGTCGTATTTCGACCGCACCCCGTATGTCGAGGTGGACCGCCTTCGCCACCCCACTTACGTGGAGCACCACCGCACCGTGGGCGATCGGGTCAGGGAGATCGTCGCCGCCGGTTTGGTGTTGGAGGACCTGGTAGAGCCCGAGTGGCCACCCGACCTGCGTCGGGAATGGGGCCAGTGGAGCCCGCTCCGTGGCGCGCTGTTCCCAGGAACCGCGATCTTCTGCTGCCACCGCGGCTGATCGGCAACCAGCAGGTGTCAGTGCGCGGCGTCGTTCCAGCTGTGGCCTAGCCCGATCGAAACCTCTAGGGGGACGTCCAGGGGGTAGGCCGAGGCCATCTCGCGTCTTACCAGCGCTTCCAGCGTGGGGCGCTCGCCCTCGGCGACTTCAAGCACCAGCTCGTCGTGCACTTGCAGCAACATCCGAGACCGGAGTCCCTCGCCGCGCAACGCGCGCGCGACGTGCAACATCGCGACCTTGATGATGTCCGCGGCGCTGCCCTGGATTGGCGCGTTGAGCGCCATCCGCTCGGCCATCTCACGGCGCTGCCGGTTGTCACTGACCAGGTCGGGCAGGTAACGCCGGCGACCCATGATGGTGGCGGTGTAGCCGTCGAGCCGGGCCTTCTCCACGACTGTGCGCAAGTAGTCGCGGACCCCACCGAATCGGGTGAAGTACTCCTCCATCAGCTCCCGAGCCTCTTCGGTGGAGATCCGCAGCTGCGCGGAGAGCCCGAACGCGGACAGGCCGTAGGCCAGGCCGTAGTTCATCGCCTTGATCTTGGCGCGCTGCTCACCGCTGACCGCTGCGGCGTCCACCGCGAATACCCGCGCGGCGGTGGCGGCGTGAAAGTCATGCCCGGAAGTGAACGCTTCAATCAGCGCGGTGTCCTCGGACAAGTGCGCCATGATCCGCATCTCGATTTGGCTGTAGTCCGCCGTCATGAGTTCCGAGTAGCCCTGGCCGACTACGAAGGCCTGCCGGATCCGGCGCCCGGACTCGGTGCGGATCGGGATGTTCTGCAAGTTAGGCTCAGTGGAGGACAGCCGCCCAGTCGCGGCGATGGTCTGGAGATAAGTGGTGTGGATCCGCCCATCATCGGCCACGGTTTTCAACAATCCATCCACCGTGGTCTTCAGGCGGGTCGCGTCGCGGTGCGCCAACAGGTGCGCCAGGAACGGGTGTGCGGTCGATTCGTAGAGCGTCTGCAGCGCATCGGCGTCGGTGGTGTAGCCGGTCTTGGTCCGTTTGGTCTTGGGCATGCTCAGCTCGTCGAACAGCACCACCTGCAGCTGTTTCGGCGAGCCCAGGTTCACCTCACGGCCGATCACGCCGAAGCAGTCCTGCTCGGCCTGCTTCACCGTGGCTGAAAAGCCAGCCTCCAGCCCGGCCAGCACATCACCATCGACAGCGATGCCGGCTGCCTCCAGGGCGGCCAGTACGGCGAGCAGCGGAAGCTCCAGGTCGGTGAGCAACGGCCGACCGGCGATCTGGTCCAGCTCGGCATCCAGCGCCATGGCTAGCTCGGCGGTAGCGCGGGCCCGAAGGATTTCGTCGGAAACCCGCGCGGCGGTGTCCTCGTCCTCGAACAAACTCGGTTGTGCAACGTCACCGGGTTCGACTCGTAACTCCTTGCGCAGATATCGCAGTACCAGATCGGCGAGGTCGAACGACCGCTGACCGGGGCGGACCAGGTAAGCGGCCAGTGCAGTGTCACTGGTCAGCCCCGCCAAGGTCACACCGCGCGCGCGCAACGCGTGCAGCAGCGGCTTGGCGTCATGCGCGGCCTTGGGCACGGCGGGATCGGCCAGCCACTGCGCGAGCGCCCGCTCGTCATCGGGGGTCAACGCGCGCGGATCGAGGTAACCGCCCTCACCGTCGGCAGCGGCCAGGGCCAGGCTTTCCAGATCGCCGACGCCGCGCGCCCAGCTGCCACGGAAGGCCAGCCCGATCCGCCGCCCGTTCCGGGCATGCGCATCAAGCCAGGCGGCTACCGCGCCGGCCTCGATCATCCCGCCCCGGACTTGGAAACCCTCCTCAGCTTCCGGCTCGGGTGCACTCAACGTGGCGAACAACCGGTCCCGCAGCACCCGGAACTCCAGCTCGTCGAATAGCCGGTGCACCGCGTCGCGATCCCACGGTTTGAGGACCAGGTCGGCAGGCTGATCTGGTAGATCGACATTTCGGACCAGCTCGGTGAGCCGGCGGTTGAGCAGCACGGAGGCCAGGTTCTCGCGCAGCGCGTCGCCGGCCTTGCCCTTGACCTCATCCACCCGATCGATCAAAGCGTCCAGCGAACCGAACTCCCGCACCCACTTCGCCGCGGTCTTATCTCCCACCCCAGGGATGCCTGGCAGATTGTCCGAGGGGTCGCCACGCAGTGCCGCGTAATCGGGGTATTGCGCCGGAGTCAAGCCGTAGCGCTCGGCGACCTCCTCAGGAGTGAACCGGGTCAGGTCCGAGACCCCCTTCCGGGGGTAAAGCACGGTCACCCGGTCACTTACCAACTGCAATGCGTCTCGATCCCCGGTGCAGACCAGCACCTGGAAACCCGCCGCCTCGGCCCGGGTGACGAGGGTCGCGATGACGTCGTCGGCTTCGTAGTTCTCCTTGGTGAGCACCGGGATCCCCAGGGTGCCCAGCACGTCATGGATCAGCGAGACTTGGCCCCGGAACTCGTCGGGTGTCGTGCTGCGGTTGGCCTTGTATGGCGCGTAGGCCTCCGCGCGAAAGGTCTTGCGGGAGACGTCGAACGCTGCGGCGACGTGACTGGGCTGCTCGTCACGCAGCAGGTTGATCAGCATCGAGGTGAAGCCGTACACCGAGTTGGTCGTCTGCCCCGTCGTGGTGCGGAAATTCTCGGCGGGCAGCGCGAAGAACGCCCGGTAGGCCAGCGAGTGGCCATCGAGTAGGAGCAGCCGCGGTGGGGTAACCGTCACGGCCCGCGAGTCTAGGCCGCAGCACCGACAGCCACCCGCGCCAGCACCTAGAGCGGGTGAGGTCCCTGTTCTACGGAGGCCGAAATGTCGTTGAGGGCGCACAAGCAGTGATCGCTTCCCGGTAGCCGAGCTTTATGTGCGGTACGTGCCCTGCTGGCTAGGGTGCGCCGCCGATAGCTCACTATGGGCACTTGCTCGGCTGGCGGTGACTGCACCGACCCACCGACCGACGTCTATCCCGTTGAGGAGGAGTACCGCCGTGCGACCAGCAGGAGCTGTCCGGTCGCCGCACGGGGCACGGCCGGAGAATTCCGGCTCCATCCGGCCGGTGCCCGGCCTGCTGCGCGCGCTGCTCGGTGCACTGATCGCTGCCCTGATCGCGATCGCCGCCCTGATCGGGCTGGCCGCTCCGGCGCTGGCCAGACAGCAACCGCCGCCCGGCACGTCATCGCAGCCAGCTCCACCCGAGCAGCCGGGTCTACCGGTCAGCGGCACCCTGCGCGACGTCGACGGCACGTTGCTGGCCGGTGTCCGGGTGCAGGCGCTGGATGCCAGCGGCCAGCAGGCCGCCTCGACTACGTCGAACACCGGTGGTCACTGGGAACTGACCGTGCCGAGCCCGGGCCAGTACACCTTCCGGATCGATCGCCAATCCCTGCCGCGGGGCGTCACCGTGCTTCAGGGGGAGGTGGTCCGCGATGTGGCGCCGGGCACGTTGTCGCTGGTCGTGTTCCGATTCGGTGCGCAGCGTGCCGCGCTGCAGACATCGGTGAGCGCCACTGCCCTGCGGGTACTGGTCGACGGCATCCGGTTCGGCCTGGTCATCGGCATCACCGGGGTTGGCCTGTCACTGATCTTCGGGACGACCGGGCTGACCAACTTCGCGCACGGCGAGCTGGTCACGATCGGAGCCGTGCTGGCCTGGACGCTGAACGTCACTTTCGGGCTGCAGCTGGTCTGGGCTACCTTGCTGGCCATCGTGGCCGGTGCCGCTCTCGGCGCGGCCACTGACCTAGCTATCTGGCGGCCGATGCGGCGGCGCCGCGCCGGCCTCATCGCCCAGCTGGTGATCTCCATCGGTCTGGCGCTGGTGCTGCGTTATCTGGTGTTGATCTACTTCGGCGGCCGATCGGAGTCGTTCGCCGATTACACCAATCAGGTGGAGCGCAACTACGGGTTCATCAGCATCACCGACAAGGATCTCGCCACGATCGTGATCAGTCTGGCGGTTCTGGTCGGGGTCGCGCTGCTGCTGCAACGAACGAGGATTGGCAAGGCCATGCGGGCGGTGGCCGACAACCGGGATCTGGCCGCCTCGTCGGGCATCAACGTCGAACGGGTCGTGTTGTTCGTGTGGATCCTGGCCGGGGCACTGGCAGCGTTGGGCGGCGTGTTGTTCGGGCTGTCCGAGTTGGGCGGCACCGTGCAGTACGAGATGGGCTTCAGTCTCCTGCTGCTGATGTTCGCTGGGGTGATCCTCGGTGGGCTGGGCACCGCCTACGGCGCGCTGCTGGGCTGCCTGGTCGTGGGAGTGCTGGTGCAGGTATCCGCACAAGTCATCCCGGTCGACCTCAAGTATCTGGGTGGGCTCGCGGTCCTCATCGTCATTCTGGTGATCAGACCGCAGGGTTTGCTCGGCAGCCGGGCGCGGATCGGGTGAACAGATGATCGACATCGCGAGTCTGCTCGCCAACGGCATAGCTGCGCTGGTCGGCCCGTCAGCGATCTTTTTCGCCTTGCTCGCGATTGGGCTGAACGTCCATTTTGGCTACGGCGGCCTGCTCAATTTTGGTCAGATCGGTTTCGCGTTGGTTGGCGGGTACGGAATGGGCATCGCGGTGCTGCATTTCGGCCTGCCGCTGTGGTCGGGAGTGCTGGTGGGGATGGTCGCCGGCGTAGTCCTCGCGCTGTTGCTCGGGATCCCGACGCTGCGGCTGCGCGCGGACTATCTGGCGATCGTCACGATCGCTGCTGCGGAGATCCTGCGGCTGATCACCCGGTCGACCTCGATGACCGATGTGTCCGGTGGTACCCAGGGTCTCACCGGCTACGGCGGCAGCTTCCGCCAGCTCAGCCCTTTCGACAACGGTCGTTTCTATAATTTTTACGGAGTACGCTTCCTGGGCCAGGATCTGTGGGCGATCTGTGTGGGCTGGACTGTGGTGGGCCTGGCGCTGATCCTGGTGTTCCTGCTGGTACGCAGCCCATGGGGTCGGGTGCTCAAGGCAATCCGGGAGGACGAGGATGCAGTCCGGGCATTGGGCAAGAACGTCTTCGTCTACAAGATGCAGGCGTTGGTGCTGGGCGGGGTCTTCGGTGCGATCGGCGGGATCATCTTTGCGCTGACCACGCAGTCGCTCACGCCGGACTTCTACTCGCCGCCGCAGACCTTTTTCGCCTATGCGGCCCTCATCATCGGCGGCGCCGGCCGGGTGTTCGGTCCGGTCGTCGGCTCGATGATCTTCTGGTTTGTGCTCTCGATCACCGACAATTTCTTGCGCCAGGCCACCGCGGGTAGTAACCCATTGATCTCCTTCATCGATAATCAGGATGTCGGCGCTATCCGGTTCGTGCTGGTGGGCGTGGCTCTGGCGGTGCTGATGGCATTCCGACCGCAGGGAATCTTCGGTAAGCGGAGTGAGGTGCTGCTCGATGCGCGTTGAGGTGCCAGCCGAGGTGCCCACGCAACCGGGTGCTCGCAAGCCTGACCCGGTGCTCGTGATCGATTCGATCACTCGTTCGTTCGGCGGCGTGCGGGCCGTCGACGTGGCTCACCTGGAGTTCCAACGGGGCTGGATCACCGGCCTGATCGGTCCGAATGGCGCAGGCAAGACCACCTTGTTCAACCTGCTCACTGGATTCGACCGGCCCGACACCGGTCGCTGGACTTTTGACGGGATGCCGCTGTCCCGGCTCTCCCCGCACCAGGTGGCCCGCCGCGGGGTGGTCCGCACGTTCCAACTCACCAAGGCGCTCGCCAAGCTCACCGTGCTGGACAACATGCGCCTGGCCGCCCCGAACCAGACCGGAGAGCGGTTCGTCGGCGCCCTGTTCGGCACCTGGGGACGGCAGGAGCAGGCCAATACCCGCAAGGCGATGGAACTGCTCACCCGGTTCCAGCTGGACACCAAGGCCGACGATCTCGCCGGCTGCTTGTCCGGAGGGCAGCGCAAGCTGCTGGAGATGGCCAGAGCTCTGATGATGGACCCGACCGTCGTGATGCTCGACGAGCCGATGGCCGGGGTGAACCCCGCGCTCACCGAGACTCTCCTGCAACACGTCAAGTCGCTGCGCGATGACGGCATGACCGTCGTGTTCGTGGAGCACGATATGGACGTCATCCGGGACATCAGTGACTGGGTGGTGGTGATGGCCCAGGGCCGGGTGATCGCCGAGGGTCGGTCCGAGGCGTTGTCGTCCAATAGGGCGGTCGTCGACGCTTACCTGGGCTCGCATCACGACCAGGTACTGGAGTTCGACGCCGAAGGCAACCCGGTGGGCCAGACGGCGGTGCTCGTCGCCGAGATCGAAAGCGAGCTCGAGGCGGCCATCGAACGCGGTCAGGATCTGTCGGCGTGACCGCCTCGACCGATGGCTCGATCGGTATTGGGCTGTCTCCCGCCGAGCTGGCCGCGACCCCGCAGCGACACCACGAGCTGGCCCGAGACGCGCTGTTGCGGGCCGACGACCTGGTAGCCGGCTACCTGCCGGGGGTGAACATCTTGCAGGGGTGCAATTTCTACCTCCGCGCGGGCGAGATCGTCGGCATCATCGGACCCAACGGGGCCGGCAAGTCCACACTGCTTAAGGCGATGTTCGGGCTTATTCCGGTGCGGGAGGGTACGGTCACGCTCCGCGAAGCCGACATTACCTCCGCCAGAGCGCACACTCTGGTCAGCAGGGG
>JBHEMR010000125.1:0-13722 GCA_046262495.1 Pseudonocardiaceae bacterium
CACCGGTGACCGCGTCTCGACGCTAGCCTGACGACCATGCCGACCGCGCTGATTACCGGTCCCACCGCCGGGATCGGCGGCGCCTTCGCCCGGAGGCTCGCCGCTGAAGGCTACGACCTCGTGCTCGTCGCCAGGGACCGCGAACGGCTGCAGCAGCTCTCTGTCGAGCTGTCGCAACGCCACGGGGTGAGCGCCGAGGTCTTCCCCGCGGACCTGGCCAGCGCCAGAGAACGGCAGCTGATCGAGCAGCGGCTGCGCACCGGAGAGCCAGTGGACCTGCTGGTGAACAACGCGGGTGTCGGGCTCGGCACCGAGTTTCTCGACGCCGATATCGCAGATCTGCAGACCCAGCTGGACGTCAACGTGACCAGTGTGCTGCGGCTGACTCACGCCGTGCTGCCGTCCATGGTGGCCGCGGGGCGCGGTGCGGTGATCAACGTCTCCAGCGTTTCAGCTTTCCTGCCTGGCCGCGGCTCCGCCTATGGCGCCAGCAAGGCGTACGTCACGATGCTCTCTGAAGGGCTTTCAGTGGCGCTGGCCGGCACCGGGGTGCAGGTGCTTACGCTGTGCCCGGGTTACGTCCGCACCGAGTTCCATAGCCGTGCCGGGATGGACGTGGCCGGCAGCCCCTCAGCGTTCTGGCTGGACGCCGACACTGTCGTCCGTGACTGCCTGATCGACCTCCGGCGCGGCCGCACGATTTCGGTGCCGGGCCTGCAGTACCGGGCCCTGGTGGGGCTGGTGGACGTGCTCCCTCGCAGCCTGGTCCGGCGCGTGGCCGGACGCACCGCGCGGGGCCGCACATGACCCAGGCTCGGGTTCGCCTGGCAGCGCTGGTCCGTCAGCTCGCGGTGGTGCACGGTCGGGTCACGTTGTCTTCCGGGGCGCAGGCGGACTACTACGTCGACTTGCGCCGCGCCACCTTGCATCACGAGGCCGCGCCGCTGATCGGGATGCTGGTCCGGGAGCTGACCAGTGACTGGTCCTACCAGGCCGTGGGTGGCTTGACGCTGGGCGCCGACCCGGTCGCCACCGCGGTGCTGCACGCGCCAGGACCGCCGGTGGACGCCTTTGTGGTGCGCACCTCAACCAAGCAGCACGGGATGCAGCGGCGCATCGAAGGTCCGGACGTCGCCGGTCGTCGGGTGCTCGCCGTGGAAGACACCGCTACCACCGGCGCGTCGCTGCTCACCGCCGTGGCGGCGCTGCGCGAGGCAGGAGCCGACGTCGTCGGCGTGGCCACCGTGGTGGATCGCGACACCGGCGCCCGCCAGGCCATCGAAGCCGCCAGCCTGCCCTACCGTGCAGTTCTTGAGCTCGGTGAGCTCCTGTGAGTGGCGATGCGAGCTATGACACGAATTGCCACTCACGGCAGCCAGTACAGTCTGGCCCGACGGAGTGGGGCCACGGTGGCCAAACCGTCGGCGTCGGTCCTTGGGTGGGACCGTGGCCCGACGATCCCCGCTACGACCCGGAGCTGCTGCGCGAGGGTGACCGCCGCAACGTCGTCGACGCCTACCGGTACTGGCGCCGCGACGCGGTGGTCGAGGCGTTGGACGCCCGCCGCCACCCCGTGCACGTGGCGATCGAGAACTTCGGCCACGATCACAACATCGGTACTGTGGTGCGCACCGCGAACGCCTTCGCTGTGGCAGAGGTGCACATCGTGGGTCGCCGCCGGTGGAACCGCCGCGGCGCCATGGTCACCGACCGCTACCAGCACCTGCGACATCATGACGACATCACGGGCCTGCTTAAGCACGCCGCCGCGGCGGAGCTGACCGTGGTGGCGGTGGACAACTCTCCGGGTGCGCTGCGACTGGAGACCGCCAACCTGCCACGGCATTGCCTGCTGCTGTTCGGGCAGGAAGGCCCTGGTCTGACCGCCGAAGCTCGCAAGGGGGCCGCGTTGACCGTGTCGATCGCGCAGTTCGGCTCCACCCGGTCGATCAACGCTGGGGTGGCCGCCGGGATCGCCATGCACGCCTGGATCCGCCAGCACGCCGATCTCGGGACGGCCTGGTGAGTGTGTGGGCGGCCCGCGCGGCCGCCGCGGAACGCGCGGTGCACACCCGGCACCTGCGCTGGCTGTGGAGCCTGCCCGACACTCGGCTGGGGCGACCCGGCTGGCCGGGACGCTCAGCGCACTGGCATTACTGGTGGCAGGCGCACCTGCTGGACTGCACGCTCGACGCCTACCAGCGCGCCCCGACGCAGTGGCGGCGAGACACCACCGCGGCGCTGGTCCGCGGGGTGCGGGTGCGCAACGTCACCGGCTGGGTCAACAACTACTACGACGACATCGCCTGGCTCGGCCTAGCGTTGCAGCGCAGCGCGACGCTAGCTGGGATCCGCAAGTTGGGCGCGGAGCAGGCCATCATGCGCCGGTTGCGGTTCGGGCGGGGTCCGAGCGGGGGGATGCGGTGGCGGGTTGGCGACGATTTCGTCAACGTTCCGGCCACCGGGCCCGCCGCGATCTTCTACGCCCGCCGGGGAAACGTGGGCATCGCCGCGTCTCTGGTCGACTGGATCCTCGAGCACCTGATCGACCCGAGCACCGGCCTGGTCTTCGACGGAGCGCGGGTGAACCCCGACGGGTCGGTGCGCACCGTGGAGCGAGCGCTCTACAGCTACTGCCAGGGCGTGCTGCTGGGCGCCTGCGTCGAGCTGGGTACCGCCACCGGCGAGCCGCGGTGGTGGCAACAGGCTGACCGCACGGTGCACGCGGTCACCGAGCACCTCACCGACGGGGGGGTGCTGCGGGGGCAGGGCGGCGGCGACGGTGGACTGTTCAGCGGCATCCTGGCCCGCTACCTCACCCTGGCCGCAGCGGCTCGGCCGTCCGAGCCGTCCAGCAAGATCGCGGGGCGACTGGTGCTGGACTCTGCCGAGGCGGCCTGGCGCAACCGGGGCGTGGCCGACGGTGGTCCGGTATTCGGCCCGCAGTGGACGGTTGCAGCGCAGCCGCCCAGCCCGGGCCGCCCCGAAGCTGACCTGTCGGTGCAGCTGTCAGGTTGGATGTTGCTCGAGGCCGCCGCCGTGCTGTCTCGCCAGCCGAGCTGAGTTGACTGGTGAAGATCGGGGACGTGCAGCGGCTGTGGTCTGCTCAGCCGGGTTGGCTGAACACAGCGACCTACGGGTTGCCGCCAACGCCGGCGTGGGATGCATTGCAGTCCGTGCTGGCCGATTGGCGGTCAGGACAGACCAGCTGGGAAACGTGGGGCGAGTCGACCGAACGCTCGCGGGAATCGTTCGCGCGTCTGGTTGGCGTCCGCACCGATCAGGTCGCGGTCGGGGCGACGGTCTCGGAGCTGATCGGGTTGGTGGCGGCGGGCGTACCCGATCGCGCCCGGGTGGTAACCGCCGAGGGCGACTTCACTTCACTGCTGTTCCCGTGGCTGGTCCACGCCGATCGAGGTATCGACGTGCACCCGGTCCCGGTGACCAGGCTTGCCGACGCGGTGGACCGCTCCACCACGGTGGTCGCGTTCAGCCTGGTGCAGTCCGCGACCGGCCAGATCGCCGATCTCGACGCCGTCGTGCAGGCGGCCCGGGCTCACGACGCGCTCGTCGTCGTCGACGCTACTCAGGCCTGCGGCTGGCTACCGGTCACCGCCGCTGGGGTGGATGCATTGGCCTGCGGCGCCTACAAGTGGCTGATGTCGCCTCGGGGCAGTGCGTTTCTCGCCGTCAGCGACCGGCTGCGGGATCGGCTGCGCCCACTGCACGCGGGCTGGTTTGCCGGTGAGGATGTGCACGCCTCCTATTACGGACTTCCGTTGCGGCTAGCCCGCTCGGCACGTCGGTTCGACACCTCGCCCGCTTGGTTCAGCTGGATCGGCACCGCGCCCGCGCTGGAGGTGGTCGAACAGATCGGTATCGAGGCGATCCACGCCCACAACCTGGCGCTGGCCAACCGGTTCCGTGCCGGGCTGGGCCTGGCCGACGGCCACAGCGCGATCGTGTCCGCTGCCATCCCCGACGCTGACCGCAGACTCGCCGCCGCCGGTATCCGAGCAGCGACCCGTGCCGGTGACCTGCGGGTCTCATTTCACATCTACTCCACCGAAAACGACGTCGACACCGCCTTAAACGCTCTCACCGGCTAAGCAAGCAACCGAGCGGGACTGGACGGTGGCGGGAGTCCTACTGGCGGAGCCGGTAAGCCGCCGCACTACAGCTCCCGAACTCCACAGCAGGGTTGCTCTGGCGGCCCCGGACAGCTCTGTGGTGGAGTTCGGGAGCTGTGGGGCTGTTCGGAAACGTGAAGGATGGGGTTCCGACACGGCGGAACGTAGGGTCGAGGGATGCAGAGGCCGCGGCTGGTCGCAACCGACGTTGACGGCACCTTGCTAGATCCGACCGACCAGGTTTCCGAGCGCACCCGGGCAGCGGTGCATCGAGTGGTGGCGGCCGGGGTGCCGTTCGTACTGGTCACCGGCCGGCCGCCGCGGTGGATCCCGCCGATCGTGGAGCAACTCGGCCACGCCGGGCCAGCAGTGTGCGCCAACGGCGCGGTGCTCTATAACGCTGCGACCGACCAGGTCAGCTACACGGTGACACTGGATCCGATGCAGCTGCGGGATGCGGCGGAGGTGATCGCCACTGCACTACCGGGCGCGAAGCTCGCCGTCGAGCTACCCGCTGCAAGTGCCGCGATCAACGGCGCCGATCAGTTCCTTGCCGAACCGGGCTACACCCACCCCTGGCCGGGCGCAGACTCCGCCGACGCGCCGCGCGATGTGCTGCTGGGCCGACCAGCGATCAAGTTACTGGTCCGCCAGCCGAATGCCAGCAGTGACCTGATGGCCGCCGCGGTCCGCGAGCTACTCGGTGCCGCATCAGGGGCTCGGCTCGACGTCACGTACTCCACCGGCTACGGCTTGATCGAGATCTCCGCCCCCGGCGTCACCAAGGGCACCGGACTGGCCCGGCTGGCCGGGCAGCTGGGAGTCGCGCCCGCCGATGTGCTGGCTCTGGGTGACATGCCCAACGACCTGCCGATGCTGCGCTGGGCGGGGCACGGAGTGGCCATGGCCAACGCCCATCCCGCCGTGCTCGAGGCCGCAGACGAGATCACTGCGGGTAACTCCGAGGATGGCCTCGCGATGACACTCGAGCGGTGGTTCTAATCCGATCTTGACTCCTTTGAAGCGGGTCGACCGGGGTGAAACGTGATCTGATTGTAATGAATAAGGGTGAACTGGTGCGAGTGCGCTGGCGAAAGCTAGGCTGCTCCCTTCCACGCGACCGATACAGCGCGTGAGATTGAAGTCCCACCAGCCGCTTGGAGGTTTTGTGCAGAACAAGATCGATGAAGGCAGGTTCCGAGAGCTCCTGGAAGAATCGGACGATCTGCAATCCGACGCGATGCGCACTGCTCGGACGGGTCTGAATGACTACGTCGAGGCCGCCCGGGAGGCCTGTGTATCCGCCGGCCGGGACGCTTCTCGCTGGGGAACCGTCGCAGCCGCAGCCGGTGTCGCCGGAGGTGCGATGCTGCTGAACGGCGGGACGGCATGGGCTGCGGCTGGTGACGACGTGGCAGCGTTGCAGACCGCAGCCGGCCTGGAGAACCTCGCGGTGTTGACCTACCAGACCGCTTTGACGTTGCCATTCATTGGTGGTAGTTCGGCGAACCCGGTAGTCAAAGCTTTCGCGAGCAAGACGATGGGCCAGCACAGCGAGCACGCGATGGCGTTCAACGCCGCGGCCCAGCGGCTGGGTGGCAAGCCCCAGACCGGGTCGGACCCGAAGTACGCCGAAGTGGTGAAGGCAGCGGTGCCCAAGCTTAAGGGCCCGGCTGACGTCGTCGGGTTGGCGATCACGCTGGAGGACGTGGCCACGCAGACCTACGTCAAGGACGTCGGGCTGGTCAGTACCGCGGAGTTGCGGCAGCTGTTCGCCAGCGTGGCCGGGGTGGAATCCCAGCACAAGGCGATCCTGCTGGCGGTCCAGGCGCTGGTCAAAGCCAACGCGCCACAGCTGATCACGCTGCCCCCGGATCTGACGAAGTTGCCCGCCGCCGCGGGGAGTGTGGGCTTTCCCGACTCGTTCTACCCGACCACCATGGCCGCTCCGGTCGAGGAAGGAGCCATCCGATGAGCATCTTCCCCCGCCGCGCCCACCGCGCGGAGATGGCGATCAGCGAGCGCGAACTGTCTGCGATGACGCGCGAGCTCGACGACCTGCATGAGTCGACATTCCCCCAGGTCCGCAAGGCCCTCGACGAGCTGACCGCGAACCTTGGCCAGGTGGTGCGCAAGCCGTCAACCCGGCGCGGCTTCTTCCTCGGCGCTGCCGGCGCCGTCGCCCTCGGCGCCGCGACCGCCTGCTCCGGCGGGTCTTCGGAGACACCGAGCTCATCGAGTTCGGCGGCACCGAAGCCGCCGCCGCCCCCGCCAGAGACCTACACCGGGGATCTGAAGGTGGTGGCGCTGGCGACAGCGTTGGAGAATCTGGCCGTCACCGCCTACAGCGGGGCTTTGCAGAAGGCCGGCGCCGGGCAGCTGGGTACGGTGCCGCCGGCGGTGGCCACCTTCGTCCAGACCGCGATGAAGCAGCACTCCGACCACGCGCAGGCCTGGAATGCGGTGCTGTCCAAAGCGGGGAAACCGACCATCAACGATGCGCCGCTGTCGATCACCCAAGATCAGGTGAACATGCTCAACGCGGCGACGTCGGTGCCCGACGTGGCCAAGCTGGCGCTGAACCTGGAGAACGTCGCCGCGCAGACCTACACCTTCGCTGCCGCGAACGTGACTGATGCCGGCGGGATCATGACTGCGGCCACCATCCAACCGGTGGAGACCATGCACGCCGCGATCCTGAACTTCATCCTGGGCCAGTACCCGATCCCGGACTCGTTCATCGGCATCAGCAACTCCCTGAAGCCCGACATGCTGACGGTAAAGTGATCTCATGATGACCCTGCCCACCGCCACGATCCGGCTGCGTCCAACCGCGGTCCTGCTCACGATGCTCGTCGCTGTACTGGGGCTTGTGCTGGGTTGTGGCGGTGGCGCGGGTAGCCCTGCGGGCGGCGGTGGCGGCCCGGCTGCCCCCCCTGGTGCGACCGACACGATCGTGATGAAGAGTTTCGCCTTCACGCCGGCCTCGCTGACCGTCGCTCCTGGAGCGAAGATCACGGTGATCAACCAGGATCAGGCACCGCATACCGTCACCGCCAACGACAAGTCCTTCGACAGCGGCAACATCTCCGGTGGGCAGCGTGGTGAGGTCACTGCCCCCACCAAACCGGGCAGCTACCCCTACATCTGCACCATCCACCAGTACATGACGGGCACGCTGATCGTGAAGTGAGCGCCCCGTCGCGGGTGACCGCCCGGGTGGTGGCCGCAGCGGGGCTCGGCTACGACGCCTACGCCCACCTCGATCTCGCCGCTAACTTCGACGCCAACAGGGCCCTGATCAGCCAGGGAATGCTATTCCGGGTGGAGGCAGCATTCGCCATCCTGGTGGCGCTGCTGGTTGCGCTGATACAGCACCGGGCGGCGGCGATTTTCGTCCTACTGATCGCCGGCAGCGCACTGGGCGCGGTGCTCGTCTATCGCTATGTCGACGTGGGGGCTCTTGGCCCGCTACCGAACATGTATGAACCCAGCTGGTATTTGGAAAAGTCCTACAGCGCCATAGCCGAAGCCGCCGCGATTCTCTCTGCGGCCGTGCTATTCTTCTCACGCAGCGGCGAGCAGTGGCCCGCACCCGACTGATGCCGGGTGCGGGCCACTGCCGATGACCTACCAGGAACTCCTAGAGATCGATGTCAATATCGAGCAGTGAGCCGCCGCTGTTGTGACCGTAACTGCGGTAGTAGTCATGGTAGGAGTAGCTGCGGTAGTAGTCATGGTGGCGACCGCCGCCATACGAGCGGCGCTCGTACCCGCCACCGTGGTACCCGCCACCGTGGTGCCCGCCACCGCCGCCGCCGCCGCAGCCGCCGCCACCACCGGTTGAGAAGATGTTTGAAACGAACATATTGCCCCTCCTCGATCGTTCTTTCCCTGGGACAGTTGCTTCCCTGGGGACACCTCTTTAGGGCGACGCGGTTGCGTTCCCCTGCTCGCGTCGAAGTAAACACCGAACCGGTCCCTCAGAAGATCATCCGATCCATCAGAAGATCATTCTTACCGGCCGCAACGCCCCCAAGGCGGTCGCGCCACGAACTTCCACATCTTTAGGCTTACTACCGACTCTCACGCCTCGCAACCTAATTTACTTACGTTATCCTTCTGTAATGCAACAGCGTGTGAGCATTCATTAGCGTTGAGTGAGAATGCGCTATTGCATATCACACCACCCAGGGCTGGCGGCCGGGAGGCGTGCGCCGGCGATCAGAGTGCCGGACGTCACTCGCGCCCATTTGGGGGCGGTTGACGATCGAAGTGGGACAGCGGGCATTATCGGCAGGCAAGGCGGCCGGTCCAGCACCGGACTCGTACCCCCATTTCACCAGCTTCTAGGCAGCGAAGGGTCCAGGGTGACAGTGCCCGAGGTGAGCGTGACCAAGGTGAGCGTGCAGCGGCGTCGGACGTTGCGCCTGGCGGTACCGATCGCGGCGCTGGCCGCCGTGTTGGCCCTAGCGGCACCGGCGTGGGCGAGCACGGTGCAGATCCAAGACGACGCCCACGTGTTGAACGCCACAGCAGTGCAGAACGAGGCAGCCACCCTGCCGGTCGGGGTGTACATCTGGACCACCACCCAGGACGCGGCCAGCAAGTCGACCTTCGACACCGACGTCCGAAACAAGGTCAACGCAACCTTCCCGATCGTGATCGGGATCAATACCCAGTCTCGGCACGAGTCGATCCAGATCGGTTCGCAAGCTCGGGTCTCCCAGAACGCAGCGTTGGCGGCGGAGTCCACCGCGAGCAGCGCGTTCCTCGCCAGCATGCAGAGCAGACCCGACTACACCGCGGCGGTGACGGCCGCGCTGGGCAAGCTGCGCACCGGCCTGGCGGGTGCGAACCGGGGACGGGTCTCGGGGCGGCAGGTCGCGCCGCATTCCTCGGGTGGCGGCGCGTTCATCGGGATCTTGTTCGTCATCGGCTTAATCGTCGTCGCTGTAATCTTCATCCGCCGCCGGCGTCGGTCCGGCGCCCGGATGGGACCGCCCATGATGGGTTCCGGACCGCCCCCGATGGGCTCCTACGACGGTGGCTATGGGCAGTCCTACCGGTCGGGAATGGGCCCAGGGGCAGCCGGCGCCATGGGTGCGGTAGGTGGCGGGCTGCTTGGCTACGAGCTCGGCAAGATGCAGGGCGAGAACCAGCAGTTCCGCCAGGACGAGATGATGGACCGGGGCGGCGGCCAGTACGACTCTCCCGACCAGGGCAACTGGGTCGTCGGCCAGGACGGCGACTTCGGCGGCAACCAGGGCTCCGACTCCTCAGGCGGCAGCGGCGACTGGTGACCTGGTTTGCCGCACTTCACCCGCGGGTATGCGTTGCCGACCAGGCGCGGTGATTAGGAGACGGGGACATGGCGGATACGTTGACCGGCGTGCGGGTGGCCATCCTGGCGGCCCGGGGTGTGGAGCAGGCCGAGCTGGTCCAACCACGGCAGGCGGTCACCGATGCGGGCGCGACCGCCGACTTGCTGTCCATCGAGCCGGGCACCGTCCAGGCCACCAACCATGACATCGAACCGGCTGACGAGTTCGACGTCGACCGGGTGGTCTCCGAGGTCTCCATCGACGACTACGACGCACTGATCTTGCCTGGTGGGACGGTGAATCCCGACACCTTGCGCCAAGACAGCGCTGCGGTGGCGTTCGTGCGGGATTTCGTCGCCGCCGGCAAACCGGTCGGTGTGATCTGTCACGGACCGTGGACTCTGGTGGAGGCCGACGTCGTCCGCGGGCGCACCCTGACCAGTTGGCCGAGCCTTCGCACCGACATCCGCAACGCCGGCGGCAATGCGATCGACCAGGAAGTCGTCACTGACGGCAATCTCGTGTCGAGCCGCAAGCCCGACGACCTCCCCGCGTTCTGCCGCGCCATCGTCGCGCACTTCGCCGCCGCGAAGGCACACGTTTAATCACAGGTCTGGGCCCTCGCCGGTGAGCTGGTGTTGGCAGACGATCTGCTCCGGGTGAATGTGTCTGGCTAGCTCAATCTAGTGGCGTAATGGGTTGGTGAGGGGTCGGCGGTCCGGGTTGATGATCGCGGGCGGTCGGAATTCGACGCGTCCGCCGGTGATGGTGATGTCCCAGCCCTGGAGGTGCACTTGCTGGTGATGCGCCGGGCAGAGCAGGCAGCAATTTCCTACTTTGGTCTCGCCAAGATCAATCCAGTGCCGCACGTGATGCGCCGCGCAGATCCCAGGTGGCCGGTCGCAGCCCGGAAAACTGCATCCGCCGTCTCGGGCGACCAGGCCGCGGCGGATGCTCAGCGGGACTGTGCGCATCGCTCGGCCGACGTCCAGCGCTTCGGAGTCACCGCCCAGTACCACCGGGATCAGCTTGCAATCACACGCCAGCCGGCGGGCGTCGCCGGCGCTGATCAGCTGCCCGTAATCCAGCACGGCAGCTCCCAAGCCGGTGCGCAGCGCGTCCCAATCGATGGTCACCGTGACGTGCGGGGGTTCTCCCGCAGTGGTGGGAAACTCGCCTGCGGCCCGGGCCCGATCGCACAGTTCGATGAGCGCATCGGCGTGCCGTTCTTGGATGGCGCGGGTGCCGGGTGCGCCGTCGGTGGGACGGGCGGCGAGTTGTTCGATCAGGGCACGGACCATGCTGCCGTGCTCCGCGCCCAGCCAACCCTCCAACCCCAACCGACCATCGCGCCGATCCCGTAACCACAGCTCCCCACGGACCGGTGGGGTCGGGTCAGGCTCGTCGACGGGCGGCGCTCCATCGGGGTCGAGGTTGGCGACCAGCCGCTGCGCGATGATACGCAGCCGGCGGGGGTCGAAGTCGCGGGCGTAGCCGGCCAGGTCCGCCTCCGCACGATCCCGAGCCGGCTGCGGAACCGATGCGGGCAGCGCCGTCATGGTCTCGGTGATCACCCGCAGCTGCCCGACACCGATCGCTCCAGCGGCCAACGCGGCGGCGGTGACGGGCAGCCGCGGCGCCAGCGTCTCGCCGGTGATCGCGCGCCGGGTACCCACCACGGCCGCATGCTCCACCCGCGTGCGAGCCTCCGCCGCGGAGAGCTGCAGCATTCCCGCCAGCAGTTGTTGAGTGTTACGGAAACCCTGCTCGACGGCGATTCCCCGCGAGTCGGCCTCGGCAACTAGATCCAGCATCACTGCGTGTGTACGTCGGGATAGCGATTCCCTATCTCGGAGCGCCTGAACAATCCCCTTGTCATCGACGCCACTGAGCGTTCCGCGCACGCTGTCGAGACAATCCGACATCGCCGCTACAGGCTCGCACAGTGCTACGGTCACGACTTGATTCTTGCAGACACCCCTGACAAAGCCGGGCACCTCGAACCGAACCGAATTCCCCGCAGAGCGAACGGCATGGAAGCGTGCAAGTTCGGTGGATATCGTCAGCAACGGTCGCAACGGTACCCCCGCGGTGATCGGCGCAGAGCCGCTCGAGCCGGGCCGCTGACGGGTCGCCCTGCATTGCCGTGCGCCTGCTCTGCGAGGATCTGCGCGAAGTGGTCGACGCAGGGGAGGGGATCACGTGACAACCCAGGAAACGGCCGGTCCGCCGGTCCGGGTCACCGACCAGGCCCTCAGCGACCAGGCCCTCAGCGAACCGCTCGAGATTCCGACGGCGATCGAGCGGGCCGCCCGCAGGGAAGCGGCGCGCAACAACGCCGCGGACAGCAAGCTGTCCGACGTCAGCTCGTTGCAGGTCGGTCCGGCCGCCGGCCGGGTCGCGCCGCAGCGGGTCCTGCACCGCGTGGTGATGCCCCGGGCGGACGACCCCCCGGAGGTACGTCCGCTGTACCTCGATGAACCGGAGACGTCACACGGGCGCACCGCGGAAGTCGTCAACCGATCGACGGTAACCCTGCCGCCGGCCTGTCAACTGTCGTTCGCGACCTACTTCAACGCCTTCCCAGCCAGTTACTGGAAGCGCTGGACCCGGGTGGAGGAGGTGGCGCTGCGGCTGACCGTGCGCGGCGCCGGGCGGGTGGACCTCTACCGCTCGAAGTCCAA
The DNA here is from genome assembly GCA_046262495.1 of Pseudonocardiaceae bacterium. GTDB lineage: Bacteria > Actinomycetota > Actinomycetes > Mycobacteriales > Pseudonocardiaceae. Next base: position 12,139 of record JBHEMR010000125.1, read on the forward strand.
CGGCGACGTCGTGCACCTGGAAGGCAAGCAACTCGACGCGGCGGCCGAGCCGATCCAGCTGGAGTTCCGCGAGTCGTTGGCGCCGTTCGAGGACGGCGGCTGGGTCTGGTTCGACGTGGCCACCGAGCGTGGGTCGCTGACCGTCACCGACGCCGCGTGGATCGTCGACGAGCCGCTGCCGGCCCGCCCGCTGGCGGTGGCGATCACGACCTTCAACCGTCCGGCGGACTGTGTCACCGCGCTGGCCGCGCTGGCCGAGGAGCCCGCGGTCCTCGACGTCGTCGCGAAGGTATTCGTCGTCGATCAGGGCAGCGTCAAGGTGCGCGGTCACCAGCGGTTCGCTGATGTCGCGGTCGCGCTCGGCGACCGGCTGGTGGTCATCGACCAGGAGAACCTCGGTGGCTCGGGGGGGTTCACCCGGGGCATGCTCGAGGCGCTGCGCACCACCGGCGTGGAGCACGTGATGTTGATGGATGACGACGTCCGCCTGGAACCGGACAGCGTGTTGCGGATCCACGCGTTCGCCAGTGCGACGTCATCGCCGGTGATCGTCGGCGGGCAGATGCTGAATCTGCAGGTTCGCAGCCAGCTGCACGCCATGGGTGAGATCGTGGATCTGCAGACCAGCTTCTGGCGGCCGGCACCCGGGTCGGTCTACGAGCACGATTTCGCCAAGCTGACGCTGCGCGAACAACGCTTGCTGCACGCCCGCATCCACTCGACCTACAACGGCTGGTGGATGTGTCTTTTTCCCCGCGAGGTGCTCGAACGCACCGGCCTGCCGTTGCCGCTGTTCATCAAATGGGACGATGCGGAGTACGCCTTGCGGGCGGCTGAGTGCGGTTTTCCGACTGTCACCCTGCCTGGTTCGGCGATCTGGCACATGCCCTGGACCGACAAGGTCGACGCGACCGACTGGACGGCCTATTTTCACCTGCGAAACCGGCTGATCACCCTGGCCTTGCACAGCCCGTATGACGTCCGAAGGGCGCTTGTGCAAGATGGCTTGCGTACCACCTTCAAACACCTGATGGCGATGGAGTACTCGACTGTCGCGCTGCACCACAAGTCGATCGAGGATTTCCTCGCCGGCCCGGAAGTTCTGTTTGCATCGCTGCGCGAGGGGCTGCCCGCCGTCCGCAGCTTGCGCGAAGGGTATGACGACGCTCGGATCCTTCCGTCGGCCCAGCACCTGCCGATGCCGTTATTTGACCCCGTTCGCATCGAGCGCCTGCTTGACCCGCCGGTGCACCCGGCGGCCATCGCCAAGCGTGCGCTGTCCACGATCGCCCATCACCTGCGCTCACCAGCGGCGCCGACCCGCGACCGCCCGCAGATCAACGTGCCGGCCCGCAACGCCCGCTGGTTTGTACTCGGCATGGTCGACTCAGCCACAGTCTCGAACGCTGATGGCAGCGGTGTCGCCTTCCGCAGGCGGGATCCGCAGCAATTCCGTGCCTTGCTCACCCGCACGATCGTGCTCTACCGGCAGCTGGTCACGGAGTGGAGTGTGACGGCGCAACGCTACCGCGACGCGGTACCAGAGCTCACCTCTGTCGACTCCTGGGAGCAAATGTTCAAGGG
>JBHEMR010000126.1:0-8735 GCA_046262495.1 Pseudonocardiaceae bacterium
GCACCCACCGACCCGGGAGTGACCGCGTGCACGTCGTGATCATGGGTTGTGGCCGGGTGGGTGCTGCGCTGGCCCTGGCGCTGGAACGTCTCGGTCACGATCTGTCAGTGATCGACCAGAATCGGCAGGCGTTCCGCCGGCTCGGCGCTGACTTCCACGGCCAACAGATTCGCGGTATCGGCTTTGATCGCCAAGTGCTCACCGAGGCCGGAACCGAGCGAGCTGGTGCGTTCGCCGCAGTGTCCAATGGAGACAACTCCAACATCATCGCCGCTCGGGTCGCCCGAGAGACCTTCGGTGTGGACCATGTCGTCGCGAGGATCTACGACCCGAAACGGGCCGCGGTCTACGAGCGACTTGGTATCCCGACCGTGGCCACCGTGCCCTGGACTACTGACCGATTCCTGCGAATGCTGCTGCCCGACGGCGTGGCAGCTGCGTGGCGCGACCCGTCGGGCACGGTAGCGGTGCTGCAGCTGTCGCTACATGAGGGATGGGCCGGACGCACCATAGGTGATTTGGAGGATCACATCGGCGCGCGGATCGCCTTCATCGTCCGATTCGGGACCGGGGTATTGCCCAACCACAACACCGTGGTGCAGGCCGGAGACCAGGTGTACGCCGCCGCTGTCTCCGGCACCGTCACCGATGTCACCACCGCGGCAGCCACCGTACCCCTCAACGACTAACTCATTGAGCTGACCTCGGGAGCCGCCATGCGCGTGACCATCGCCGGAGCGGGCGCGGTGGGCCGGTCTATCGCGGCTGAGCTGCTCGAGTTCGGCCACCAAGTGATGCTCATCGAACGAGACGCTGATCAGTTTGATCCGCCCGACGTCGAGGGCGCCGAATGGGTTCTCGCCGATGCCTGCGAGCTGGCCTCGCTGGAGGAGGCCGGGCTGGAGCACTCCGATGTCGTGATCGCGGCGACCGGCAACGACAAGGTCAACCTGGTGGTCTCGCTACTGGCCAAGACGGAGTTCGCAGTACGTCGGGTGGTGGCGCGGGTCAATGACCCGAGAAACGAATGGCTGTTCACCGATGCTTGGGGCGTAGATGTCTCGGTATCGACCCCGCGGATGCTCGCCGCGATGGTCGAGGAAGCGGTTTCCGTCGGTGATCTCGTGCGGCTGATGACCTTGCGGCAGGGGCAGGCGAACCTCGTCGAGGTCACGCTGCCCGCGGACACCCCGCTGGCGGGACTGCCAGTACGACTGCTGCAGTTGCCCGCCGACGCGGCGCTGGTCACCATCCTGCGTGGCGGCCGGGTGATCGTTCCGCAGGGTGACGATTCCCTCGAGGGTGGGGACGAGCTGCTCTTCGTCGCTGTGGCGGAGGTGGAACCCGACGTGCGAGCGGCGCTGAATCGTCGCCGGAGCTAGCTGGTCGCCGCCTCGACTCGGACGGCACGTCGGATCGCCCAGATGGTGACCAATGCGGCCACCGCTGTCAGCGGCAGGCCCATCGCCAGCCGAGCCACCCCGAGCCAGTCGGTCTGCTGCACGGTGTACAGGTAGTGCTGGACACCGAAACGGGCCAGCAAGAACACCGCCCAGACCACGGTCGCCACGTCGAAGCCGAACCGGGCACGGCGGTCGGTTCGCCAGCCGAAGCCTGAGCCGTTGAGCGCTGACCACAGCACGCCGACCAGCGGACGGCGCACCATCACCGACAACGTCAGCACCAGCCCCGCCACCAGGCTGTACCAGATGCCATAGAGGAAAAAACCCCGTGCCTCCCCGGTGCGGTACGCGATGAAGGCACAAACGGCTACCCCGAAGATCCCGGAGACGGCCGGCTGGAGCGGCTCACGGCGGATCAGCCGCCACACCCCGACCGCGACCGCGACCCCTAACGAAGCCCAGATCGCCGCTTGCAAGCCGGCGAGCGGATTCACTGCGACGAAGGCAACCGCGGGCACGGCCGAGGACACCAGGCCCCCGACACCGCCCATCTGCTCCAGCAAGGTCGGAGTGCGCTGCTCGGAGGACGCTCGGGCGTCGACGTTCGGGGGTTCGGTCGTCGGGGGCTCTGGGAAGGGCTGACTCATGAACTCCGCTGCAGCTCGTAGTAGGGGTTGTAGAGAACCTTGCGGCCGTTCCGAACGGCGATCCGGCCTGACGCCTTGACGGTCCGACCAGGTTCGATGCCAGGAATCCGCCGCCGCCCCAACCACACCAAGGTAATCGCCTCCGAGCCATCGAACAGCTCGGCCTCCAGAGTAGCCGCCGCCGCTCGAGGACAGTGCTCCACGCTGCGCAGCCGGCCCAGAACGGTAACGGCCTGGCCAGAGCAGCATTCGCTGGCGCGCCGCGCGCCAGCCCGCTCAACACAGCGCGACAGATCCTCGGCGTCGAGTTCGGAAGTGTCGCTGGTGAGCTTGCGGACGAGTCGCCGCCAGTAGCCGGGCGCCGCTCCGGTCATGTCGATCTCCGACTGCGATCGCGGGTACCTCAACGGACCCACTCGACCGCCAGCGTAGCTCGATCGCAACCTGATTCCGCTTGACCACAGCCGATGTCGCCCATCTGTGGTTCCCGCTGCCCAAAACATGTCCAAGGTGGTGTCTCAGTGTGGTCCCTCAGCCGCCCTCGGCCGCGGCGTTGACCAGTTCGGCGGTTGCCTGCTTGAGTTGCTCGCCCAGTGGTCCGGGCAGTTGCAACGGCAAGGGGCTGCGCACCGGCAGCGCTTCAGAACCCCGGACCACCACAGTATGCCGGACCAAATCACGCAGCAGCGCGATTCGAGCCTCGGAATGCTCGGCGGTGCCCACCGCGACACCGCGGAGCATCCACCGTGGACCGTCCACCGCCAGGAACCGCAACACCCCCTGCTCGGTCACGGCTTCGATCTCCTCTCCCCACTCGCCGGTGGCCCGCCCGACCCGGCCACCATCGGCTCGCAGTCTGGCCGCCAGCTCCGGGGCAACCTCGCGCCACAACCCGCCGCTGCGGGGAGCGGCGAACGCGGTGATGGTGAACTGACCGAGGCCCGTGATCAAGTGCACCGCACGCACCGGACCGGACCTGTCCACCTCGACCTGCAGTTGCGCGCCGTCTGGCATCGGCAACCGCAGTGAGCCGAGATCGAGCCTGATCCACCCGTCGTTGGGCGCCTCGTCAGCGTCGTAAGGCCCGAACCCCGGCCTCCCGTCCGCGATGCTTTCAGGAGCACTGTGAGGCACTTGGTCGGGTGCCTCGACGCCGCGCGGCGGCGGTGTCGGGTCTTGAGCCCTGATGCGACGTCCGAACACTGCTAGCACTCTCCCTGCTGTGTGGTCTCGCGCTGTATGGTCCCGCCTCGCTGGCAGGTCCCCGTTGAGCCGTAACCGTTCGTTCCTCGCAGAGACCGCGGTAGCGCGGTCACCTCACGGAACGCGACACGCTCCACCCGCTGTACGACCAGTTGCGCGATCCGGTCCATCCTGCGCAGCACCGCAGGCTCGAGCAGGTCATGGTTGACCAGGCAAACCCGCAGCTCGCCCCGGTAGCCGGCGTCAACGGTGCCCGGCGAGTTGATTACCGCCAACCCCGCCTGCGCCGCCAACCCTGAACGAGGGTGAACAAACGCCGCATAACCGCTGGGCAGCGCGATCGCGATGCCGGTGCCCACCACGGTTCGCTCACCAGGCGGCAGCACCACATCGCGAGTGGTGACTAGGTCGGCTCCCGCGTCGTCAATGTGCGCGTATTCGGGCACCGGCACCTCAGGATCCAGCCGGGTCAGCAGGACTTCGAGGGGAGACGAGGACACGGCGGGCGAGACTACCCTCAGTCTGGTGTCCGATCGTCAAGCCCCCGGCCAGCACTCGTCCGACGTCGCGCCGGTCTTCGATGAGCGTCTCGCCGTACCGCTGTGGTGGTGGCCGCTGGGTTTCGGCGTGGCGACGCTGCTGGCGGCTGAGGTCCATATGGGGTACCCGGGGGTACGCGCCTGGCTGCCATACCTGTTGACAGTGCCGCTGACCTGCGTCGTGCTGTTGCGGGTGGGTCGGCACCGGGTTGTGCTGCGCGACGGTGAGCTGTGGGTAGGCCCGGCGCACGTCCCGGTCCGCCAGCTAGGACAAGTCGAGGTCATCCCCCCCGACGCCAAGCGGCGCGTGCTGGGCCCGGACCTGGATCCAGCAGCGTTCGTGCTACACACCGGGTGGGTAGGGCCGGTATTGCGAGTTATGCTCACCGACCCAGCCGATCCCACGCCTTACTGGGTCTTCAGCGTCCGCCGCGCTGAGCAACTCGCTGCGCTGCTTCGGACCCACACTGACGAGGTACCCCATGGCAACAGCGGGCCACACTCTCCTAGCCGGTAACAGGTACTGGACAGGACAACTGCTCAGGCCGCGCAATCCCGGCACACCATCCGCCCGTTGCGTTGTTCGGCGAGCCTGCTGCGGTGATGGACGAGGAAGCAGCTCGAGCAGGTGAACTCATCAGCCTGCTTTGGCAGCACTCGAACGATCAGTTCCTCGCCGGACAGGTCGGCGCCGGGCAATTCGAAGTTCTCCGCGGACTCCGACTCGTCGACGTCAACCGCACCCGACTGGGCCTCGTTCCGTCTTGCCTTGAGCTCGTCTAGCGAGTCCTCGACAAGTTCATCCGCCTCGCTTCGCCGCGGAGCGTCGTAGTCGGTAGCCATGATTCCCACCCCTGAGTCGTACGGGCCATGCCGCAGCACAAACGCACAAGCACGCTGATTTGTGCCCGAGACGTCGGTCACACTTCGACGCTTCGGGCACGGCGCTGGCGCGCGCCCTACCGTGAGCCCCTCTGCGGCGCCAGAGCGGCGAGAGAGTAGCTCGCCAACCGGTGCAATGCGCGCATTTCCCCGGCGTGTCCCGTCGGTTCGCGTCGGTGTCGCCGCTCGCCTCGCCGCCAACTGGGCGAACCAGACTCGGACACGCCGTAGTGGGCTGCGCTGATCCCGCCCCACATCTACTCTCAAATGCAGGGGCTGGCCCAGGTCAAGGGCCAGGGAGGGCGGGGCCGTGGCTACGGTGGGCTCGTCAAGCGGGCGCAAGCGGGGCTACCGCGCTCGCAGGCCGATCCGTGCACTGTTGCTGGTGGTGATTCTCAGCAGCGCGGCCGGGTTGGTCTGGGTCAACGTGCTGCATCAAACTGAGAAAGGCTGTCCGAGCCCCGCAGCAACCGGCCAGCAACTCCCGACCGACGGCCTGGATGCAGTATCACCTGCGCCGCCCCAGTTCACCCGAGTGCGAGTGCTCAACGCCAATGGCAGACCCGGCGAGGCGACCATCGTCGGCAGCGCGTTAGCGCACCTGGGGTTCGCCTCCGCCACTCCAGCGAACGATCCGCTGCACCCCGATCTGGATTTGCGCTGCTACGGTGAGATCCGCTTCGGCGCCGCTGGGCAGGCTGCGGCGCGGACGTTGAGCCTTGCGGTGCCCTGCGCCGAACTCGTCCGCGAGGTACGGACCGACTCAGGAATCGACCTGGCTCTGGGAACCAGGTTCATCGCCCTTCGACCCAACGACGCGGCACGCACCGCCCTGCTGAACTCGGCCGGTCTCGGGCGGCTCAGGCAAGTTGTGCCGCCCCATGGCGGCCTGGCTGCCCAGGCAGGACCCCCCGAGAGCTCCATCACCCAGTCGGCGGTTCCCGTGGTCGATCCCACCCTCCTTCGTCGGGCGCGTCAGGTGACGTGCTGACGGCTCAGATTGCGTCAGCACCGCACTGCGCCATCAGCTCCGCCAGCGAGTCAACGATCCCCGGCGTCGCCGCCAAGAGAAGGTCTGATCCGCGCGGGGGCAACCGGACCACCGCGCCGGCCTCGGCCGCGATCAGCGCACCGGCCGCCCAGTCCCAGTGGTGCAGGCCGTGCTCGGCGAAACCGTCCAACCATCCGGACGCGACGGAACACAGATCCAAGGCAGCCGATCCCGCTCGCCGCAGGTCCCGAATCTTCGGCAACATGCCGGCTACCATGGCGGCCTGCCGAGCCCGCCGCTCGGACCGGTAGGAGAAGCCGGTACCGATCAGCGACAGCTCCAGCTGGGTTGCCCCACTGACCCGCAGTGCGACCCCATCGCAGTGCGCCCCGCCGCCTCGCGCTGCGCTCCACAGCCGACCAGCCGCGGGCTGTCCCACCGCCGCGGCCAGAGCCTCCCCGTCGCGCTCGACCGCTACCGAGACCGAATACCAGGGCAGCCCATAGAGGTAGTTCACCGTGCCGTCGATGGGGTCGACAACCCAGCAGAGGCCGCCCGTCTTCGATCCCTCGCCGCCCTCCTCCTCGCCCAGTACCGGCTCGCCTGGCCGCCACTGGGCGAGCAGCCGCCGGGCCAACCGTTCGGCCGCTGTATCCGCCGCGGTCACCACGTCGGTGGCGCTGGTCTTGGTCTGCACCTGTCCGGCACCCGCGAGCCGCATCCGCACCACGAGGTCACCAACCTGTTGGGTTACCGCCACGGCGGTGGCCCGCAACTGCTCGACATCGTCGGTTCGAACGCTGGACACCGAGCCATCCGACCACACCCTGGCCGAGTGGTTCGGGCTAGGGTCAGGTCGACCGGCGGCCCTTGCGGCGGGCGATCAGGAGAGGACGCGGATGGCCAGGACACCCGGGTTCGGGGTGGACATCGGCGGGTCCGGCATCAAAGGATGCACGGTGGATCTGCGCAGCGGGTCGCTGGAGGACCAGCGAGTCCGCCTTCCCACTCCTACGCCTGCCACGCCAACGGCGGTGGCGGAGCTGGTCGCCGCTATCACCAACGAGTTCGGCTGGCACGGACCGATGGGAGTCACGCTGCCCAGCGTGCTCAAGCGCGGCATTGCCCTTACTGCAGCGCATCTAGATCCGGCGTGGAAGGGCTTAGCCGCGGACAAACTGTTCTCGGAGTACTGCCGGGTGCCAGTCGTCGTACTCAACGATGCCGACGCGGCCGGGCTGGCTGAGATGCGCTTCGGTGCTGGCCGCGACCAGGACGGAGTGGTCGTGCTGCTCACCTTCGGGACCGGCATCGGCAGCGCGCTGTTCGTCGATGGAGAGCTGGTGCCCAACACCGAACTGGGCCACCTGCAGGTCGATGGCGCCGATGCCGAGCTCCGCGCCGCCGCCGCAGCCCGGGACTACGAAGCACTGTCGTGGGCGGACTGGGCCGCCCGAGTGTCGCGCTACCTGCAGGTACTGGAAGATTTGATGTGGCCGGATCTGATCATCGCGGGCGGCGGAGTGAGCAAGAAGGCGGACAAATGGTTGTCCCTGCTGGAGTGCCGAACCCCCGTAGTGGCAGCCGCCTTGCGCAACGATGCGGGCATCGTCGGTGCCGCCGCAGCCGCCGCGGAGGGTCGCGTGCGATAATTGCGTCGGCGCGTACCCCGGTGCGCGATGGGCGTCGTTACAATGCAAAGTCGTACACTGGAACGTGGCACCGTCCCCGAGCACTCTGGATCGTACCGTCGTAATCCGGCAGGCCGCCGTGATTGTCGGCACTGGCTCCAGCGGCGGGCTCGCCGACGGGAACCCGATTCCGTACCGGGCCCGAACACCGACTTTTCCGAAAGGCCGTCCGTGGCAGCCGCAGAACCCGCATCCCATCGCGCCGCAGCCTCGAACGCCGCTGCGATGAACTCCACTGCCTCGCGTTCCGGGACTGAGAAGAAGCCCGCCGTTCGCAACGGCGTCGCCCGTACCCGCACGAAAGGCGCCACCAAGACGGGTACCAAACCCGCCACCGCGGCCAAACCCGCGGCTGACGCAGCGGGGGCCCCCGACAGCGGCTCCCCAGGCCTCATTCCGGGAGTCGAGCCCGGGGTCGACATCGAGAGTGGCCCCGCTGCCGAGGATCTCGCCGACGTCGAAGTCGAGGTCGAGGTCGAGGAGATCACGGTGGACGCCGAGGAGCCGGAGGCGCCCAGTGGTCCGGGTTCGGAGGACTTCGTCTGGGACGAGGAGGAATCCGAGGCGCTGCGCCAAGCCCGCAAGGACGCCGAACTCACCGCCTCGGCTGATTCAGTACGCGCGTATCTCAAGCAGATCGGCAAGGTCGCCCTGCTCAACGCCGAGGAGGAGGTGGAACTCGCCAAACGCATCGAGGCCGGGCTCTACGCCGCCGAGCGGGTGCGCAGGGCCGAGGACGTCACCGAAAAGCTTTCGCCGCAGCTACGCCGGGATCTGCGCTGGATCGTTCGAGACGGCGAGCGCGCCAAGAACCACCTGCTGGAGGCCAACCTTCGCCTGGTCGTCTCGCTGGCCAAACGCTACACCGGCCGCGGGATGGCATTTCTGGACCTGATCCAGGAGGGCAATCTGGGTCTGATCCGCGCGGTGGAGAAGTTCGACTACACCAAGGGCTACAAGTTCTCCACCTACGCCACCTGGTGGATCCGCCAAGCCATCACCCGAGCGATGGCCGACCAGGCCCGCACCATCCGGATCCCGGTGCACATGGTCGAGGTGATTAACAAGCTGGGCCGCATCCAGCGTGAGCTACTTCAAGACCTCGGCCGCGAGCCCACTCCGGAAGAACTGGCCAAGGAGATGGACATCTCCGCGGAAAAGGTGCTGGAGATCCAGCAGTATGCCCGCGAACCCATCTCGTTGGACCAGACCATCGGCGATGAAGGCGACTCGCAGCTCGGCGACTTTATCGAGGACTCCGAGGCCGTCGTCGCGGTTGATGCAGTCTCATTTACATTGCTGCAAGATCAGCTACAGTCCGTACTGGCGACGCTGTCCGAGCGAGAAGCCGGGGTGGTGCGGCTGCGATTCGGCCTCAC
>JBHEMR010000127.1:0-4177 GCA_046262495.1 Pseudonocardiaceae bacterium
CAGGCCGCGGTGGAGTTGGAACAGCGGGCCGACCTCGCCGAGCGGGGAAGCTACCCGGCTGCGGTGACCAAGGGGCCCGCGCTGCAACTGCACGGCGTGGACCTGGTGCGCGCTGTGGTGGCCGACCTACAGGCCGGGGTGACCCCGGAGGTGATTTCCACCCGCTTCCACCACGGTGTCGCTGATGCAATCATCCGGGTCTGCGTGATGCTGCGGGACTCCACCGGAGTGGGCGTCGCTGCCCTGTCTGGCGGGGTATTCCAGAACGTGTTGTTGCTCGAGCGCACCGTCTCGGGCCTTGAGCAATCCGGTTTCCGGGTACTCACCCACTCGCGGGTTCCGCCCAACGACGGCGGCATCAGCCTCGGACAAGTGGCTGTCGCCGGGGCATTACTGCGGGCGGGTCCCGAACGCAGTAACCCTGGTTCCATCATTAGTTGACTTAAGCGAAGAGCTGGTCGTTCAGTCTGGCGGCATTCTGCGCGTGTGCGTCCGACTGGCGGACTCAGATGAGCTGAACGCCGGCGAGCGACGACGTTGCCGAGGGTGATATTGGTGAGCTGGATGCGCTTTACCTGGCGCCAGCCGTGTCGGGCCGCGGGGTAGGGCGCCTCTTACAGCAGAACTGCCTGCACCGTCTTGTGAGCATGGGATGTCGGGATGCCATTGTGGGTGACCCGGGCATCGATGCTTCTTGCCGGTACCGGCGGCGGAGCGGTTGTCACCGTCGATTTCAGGAACACGGACCTCGCGGTTATCCACGACAACTATGCCGGTAATCAGCACCAGATTCCCCAGACCTCACCAGACCGCCGGCAAGGGAGCTGACGTACCTCATCGCGTAGCGGTGAGGGTTGGCTAAGCAGTCCCTGGACAGTCTCATGAAACGTTTACGAGCCCCGTTCACTTGCGCCTGCAGCTTCGGTGTGGGGCCCAGAAAACAAAGCAATCGAAGATATGGTTTTATGCTGTCGAAACATAGGAAGCACAGTCCTGCCCGTCTGATACGAGGAGCTCACGCATGCGGGCGGGAAGGTCGGGCAGAAAGGAAGACACGCCGTGGCGCACACTGAGGACACCGACGAATCAGACGTGTCAGAGCGTATTTGGCGTTCGTCTCGTCGATTCTCGACCTCACCGGCGCCCCTTAGCGGAGGCGAGACGAGGTCGGCCCAGCGGCTTAAACGGGGGACCGGCGGCGGCGCTTTGAAGCCGCCCCCGCCGGTTGGTATTCCCATAGATCATGATCATGTTAAGGGCAACCGGCACCGCCTGGTCCTGGCCGCGCCACCGCGACACATTGGCCCAGGGTCACCCCTAGCCGCGGGATCGAACGTGTTCTGCGGCTGCGTTGTATCGACCAAGCGGTTGGCCGGTGTCCGATCTGTCGACTAGTCGGCGCCCAATAGCACCACGCCGAGCGAGCCGGGCCGAGGGAGGTGTATTTGAGTCAGCTCGACCACCGGGGCGGCGCCGCACCGCGGTTCATGGACCAAGTCACACCGCCGAGCCGTCCCTCCTGGACGGACTCCGGTGGGCGGTGCCGGTAGGACTTCGATAATTCGCCGGTGGGGTCATCACCCTGGTTGAGTATCAGGCACGGGGCGCGGTAGGAGCACCGTGCGCAGATGCCCGGCTCCGGGCTCGGATAGACCTTGAGGTCCGTACTGGTGGCGACGCCGACCTCAGCAGCGAGGTCAGCGCCAGCCGCTGCCAGCTCCGCCTCACTGCGCCGGATAAGCGTGCGGCGGAATGCCTCGGTGCCTTCGGCATGCAACCGTTCTCCCGAGACGGTGCCGGTGCGGGCATACATTCGGCGGTGATGCACCTCGTGATGCCGAGTCGGGTGCGGAACGTTCGCGCTCAGATCGCCGGCGTCAACCCGAATCTCGTTGTACACCGTGCCCGTGATCTGCATCCCCAGGTAGAACTGTGGCCACGCCCAGCTCCAGGCAATCGACCGCTCATCGAGCTGCAGTTCATGATGATCGGCCCAGTCGTCGGTGATCAGTCGGTGCTGAATAACCCAATAGGCGTCGTCGGAGTCGATGGCGAGCAAATCAACACGGTCGCAATACCGGATCTCATCACCGGCGGGGGTCACGAGGCTGGCTCCGGGCGTCGCTGGGTCGGGAATATTCGCCTCGAAATCAGTGTCGACGCGAATCGGGGTGAAACGGTCAACCGTTGGTGCCCATGCGGCGTAGGCATCCAGCAGCGCACGGCCACGATCCAGCGTCTCCTGCAGAGCCTGATCGTCGACCCAATCGCCGGTTAGGGCCTTCGCCTGGCTGCGTACTGAACGATCGAGTGCCCGATGCACCAGAGGCGCCACGATAGACCTGTCCCACTCCCACATCCCGGGGAAGTAGTACACCGCGAGTGCGTCACGCACAGCTTGAGTCAGGTCGACCGGGCCGGGGCCGGAGATCGGTTCGAGGTTCTGCCGGTTGCGCGAACTCAGGTCCCATTCCCGGCGGCAGCGCTTGAACGCGGTCCGATCCGACGCATGGATGCGATAGGTCATCCCACCTCGACTCAAAGCCCGTGAGTTAGTGTGCGTGCGGCCAAGGGTCGTCCGCCGACCAGCGGCAACGATCATGACCCCCGGCCGCCGCCTCCATCTCGGCGAACAGGTCGTCGAAGAACACCGACTGCTCGTGCTTATCACGCGCCGGCCATCCGCCGTAGTAGATCCAGGCATCGGGCAGCGCCTCGTCCGGCGTCGGCAGCGGCATAGCACCATCGGCACCTACGCGCCGTATCGTGTAACTGTCTCCCCTGCGCTCGAGGTAGACAAGCTCACCGGGCTCGGGCCAATCGGCCACGAGCTCGGTAATCAACTCGCTGCGATTCAGCGGACCTCCTAGCGATGTCCTCAGCAGATCCGCGGTAGCGGGTCGCCGACTAGCAGATCAATAATCCGGGTACCGCCGAACCCGGTCTTGAGCATGACCAGCCCAGGCGGATCCTCGGCAACGCGACCGACAACGGTGGCTCCGGCGCCGAGCGGATGAGCCTGCAAAGCTGCGACCGCAGCATCGGCCGCACCAGGGTCGACGATCACCACGATGCGCCCCTCACAGGCAACGTAAAGCGGGTCGATGCCCAGTAGCTCGCAGGCACCACGCACCTCCGGGCGTACCGGAACGGCTTCCTCCTCGATCACCACGGCCACGCCAGCGGCCGTGGCCACCTCGTTGAGGATCGTCGCGACACCACCACGGGTGGCGTCGCGCATCGCTCGGACATCCGGGCCTACCGCGTCGAGCAGTCCCTGGACCAGTTCGTGCACCGATGCGGTATCGGAGACCAGATCGGCCTCGAGGTCCAGCTCACCACGTTCCAGCATGATGGTGATGCCGTGGTCACCCACCGGTCCTGAGACGATCACCACGTCGCCAGGACGGGCAGTGGCCACGCCCAGGTGCAAACCTCCAGTGATCAATCCAACCCCGGCTGTGTTGATATAGCAGCCGTCACCCTTGCCGCGCTGCACAACCTTGGTGTCGCCGGTGACGATCGAGACCCCGGCCGCCGCTGCGGCCGCAGCCATCGAGGCCACGATCCTCCGCAGGTCCTCAACCGGGAATCCTTCCTCGAGGATGAACCCGGCGGACAGATGCGCCGGTCGCGCTCCGGAGACAGCCAGGTCGTTGACCGTGCCGTTGACTGCGAGGTCACCGATGTTCCCACCCGGGAAGAACAGCGGCGACACCACATAGGAGTCCGTGGTGAAAGCCAGCTGAACATTGCCGGCCGTCACCGTTGCGGCGTCCTCGAGCGGCTCCAGCAGGGGATTGCGGAAGGCGTCTAGGAATATCGCCTCGATCAAGGACTGGGTGGCCTTTCCACCGGCGCCGTGCGCGAGGGTGATGAGTTTCTCCCGCCCCCGGGGACGGGCCCGCCTCGCCCGATCGATGCGTTCGAGCACCAACTGCTCCCGACTGGCGGGAGCAGTTGGTGCTGTGGCATGCGGGAGGTTTCCCGCGTCATTTTCCTCGGCGTGCTCAGCGACGGCCGCCTCCGCCCAGCTAGCCCGGTGCTGCTGGGTGGTGTCTTGATGCGTCATGCCCTGCTCGCCTCGATGGTGACTTCACGAACCCGCTGACGGCTGAACCGGCCGAAGTTGTAGTACGCCGCACAGGCCCCCTCGGAGGAGACCATGCAGGTGCCG
>JBHEMR010000128.1:0-14409 GCA_046262495.1 Pseudonocardiaceae bacterium
CGTCACACCCCAGGCCCTCTCGACCTCCGCGCGGGCCACCGGGTCGGTGACCGGTCGGCCGCCGGGCAGCAACGTCGGCGCCGCGCCGGCCTCCAGTGCACCCCGCTCACCGGCTCGCCGCGGGATCCAGGCCAGCCGGGCGCCGGTACTCGCGGCCAGCCGCGCCGCCGCGGAGTACAACCCGGGCACCTCGGCGGCGCGCTCGCCGACCAGCAGCACCGCACCCGGCCCGCTCAACGCGTCGCGGGGTGGACCGTCCAGGAAATCGAGGGCGTCGGGTTCACCGCCGGGCGCCACCGGCAGCAGTGTGCCGAAGGTCCGGCGCACCGCGGGGGTGGTGAACTGGCCGAGATGCCACACCGGCATCTCGCGATCGCGGGCAGCGCGCCGCAATCGCAGGTACACGATCGGCGACTCTTCCTCAGGCTCGAAGGCCACGCAGAGCACTGCGGGCGCGGCGCTGAGGTCGTCGTAGGTCACGCCCCCGGTGTCCGGTCCGACACCCACCACATGCGCGGCGAGGAAGTCCAGCTCCTCGGCCGAGTGCGGCCGGGCCCGGAAGTCGATGTCGTTGGTGGCCAGTGCGACCCGGGCGAACTTCGCGTAGGCATAGGCGTCCTCGACGGTGAGCCGGCCACCGGTGAGTACTCCGACCCCGGAATCCCGGGCCGCCAGCAGTCCGGTGGCCGCTTCCTGCAGCGCCTCAGTCCACGACGCTGGCCGCAACCCACCGCCGAGGGAATCCCGGACCAGCGGCTGGGTGATCCGGTCCGCGGCACTGGCGTAGGCGAAGGCGAAGCGGCCCTTGTCGCAGTTCCATTCCTGGTTGACCTGCGGGTCGAGCCCCGCGAGCCGGCGCATCACGATGCCACGGCGCCAGTCGGTGCGTAGCGCGCAGCCGCTCGCGCAGTGTTCACACACCCCGCGGGTGGAGACCAGGTCGAACGGTCGGGACCGGAATCGGTACGCGGCGCTGGTCAGCGCGCCGACCGGGCAGATTTGGATGGTATTACCGGAGAAGTAGGACTGAAAGGGCTTGTCGGCGGCCACCCCGACCTGCTGATCAGCGCCACGTTCGAGCATGTCAATGAACTCGTCACCGGCGATCTGCTCGGAGAACCGGGTGCAGCGCGCGCACAGCACGCAGCGCTCCCGGTCCAGCAACACCTCGGTGGAGATCGGGAGCGGCTTGGCGAAGGTCCGTTTCGTCTCCACGAACCGGGAGTCCGCGCGGCCGTTGGACAGCGCCTGGTTCTGCAGCGGGCACTCGCCACCCTTGTCGCAGATCGGGCAGTCCAGCGGGTGGTTGATCAGTAGCAGCTCCATCACGCCCTGCTGCGCTTTGTCCGCCACCGCCGAGGTGTGCTGTGTCTTCACGACCATGCCGTCAGCGACCGTGAGGCTGCAGCTGGCCTGCGGCTTGGGCATCGGCCGCCCACCCATCTCCACCTCGACCAGGCACTGGCGGCAGGCGGCGACCGGGTACAGCAGCGGGTGATCGCAGAACCGCGGCACGATGATGCCCAGTCGCTCGCAAGCCCGGATCACCAGCTCACCCTTGGGCGCGTCGACCTCACGGCCGTCGATGGTCAACCGGACATGCCCCTCCGGGACGGCGCGACTACCGGCTGCCTGCTGTGCCAGCGTCATCGGTGCGACCCTGCCATTTTTCCGGCTAGGTTGTTCGGGCGTCCGTATCCGGGTTGCTTGGCGCACAGGTCCAGGAACTCCTGGCGGAAGTACTTGATGCCGCTGATGATGGGGCTAGCGGCGCCGTCTCCGAGCGCGCAGAACGACCGGCCCAGGATGTTGTCACACACGTCGAGCATGGTCTCCACATCCGCGGCCGTGCCCTCGTGGCGCACCATCCGCTGCAAAGTCAGGGTCAACCAGTAGGTGCCCTCCCGGCACGGCGTGCACTTACCGCAGGACTCGTGCTTGTAAAACTCGGTCCACTTCATCACGGCCCACGGCACGCTCACCGACGTGTTGAAGACCATCACCGCGGTAGTGCCGAGCATGGAACCGGCCGCCGCGGCGCCCTCGAAGTCCAGCGGCACATCCATGTGCTCGGCAGTCAGCATCGGCGTAGACGATCCGCCCGGCGTCCAGAACTTCAGCGGGCCGCCCTTCATCCCGCCGGCCAGTTCCAGCAACTCCCGCAACGTGATTCCCAGCGGGGCCTCGTACTGTCCGGGCCGCTGCACGTGCCCGGAGATCGAGTAGATCTTCGGACCGGGCGACTTCTCGGTGCCCATGGTGCGGAACCAGTCCGCCCCGCCGTTGACGATGTAGGGCACGCTGCAAATGGTCTCGACGTTGTTGACCACGGTGGGTGCCTCGTAGAGCCCGGAGGTGGCCGGAAACGGCGGCTTGAGCCGGGGCTGGCCACGCCGGCCCTCCAGCGAGTCGAGCAGCGCGGTCTCCTCACCACAGATATAGGCACCGGCACCGGCATGAATCACAATGTCGAGATCAAAACCTGAGCCGAGGATGTCCTTGCCCAAGTAGCCGGCCTGGTAGGCCTCCTTGACCGCCTGGTGCAAGCGACGGTTGCAGTGCAGCATCTCGCCGCGGACGTAGATGAAGCACTGGTGGGCCCGGATCGCGTAGCTGGTGATGATGCAGCCTTCGATCAGCGAGTGCGGATCGGCCATCATCAGCGGCACGTCTTTGCAGGTGCCCGGCTCACCCTCGTCCGCGTTGATCACCAGGTACTTGGGTTTGGCTGCCGCGCCGCTGGCCTGCTCGCCTGGTTTGGCCTGCGGGATAAAACCCCATTTCATGCCGGTGGGGAAACCCGCCCCGCCACGACCGCGCAGCCCGGAGTCCTTCATGAGCTGGATCAACTGATCGGGCTGGGCAACCAGCGCGGTGCGCAGCGCGGTGTAACCCTCAAGCTCGGTATAGGTGTCCAGCGTCCACGATTTCGGCGACAGCCACCGCCGGGTCAACACCGGGGTGATTGTCCGCTCGGTCACGGCTCCTCCTGCTGTAGTGGTCACTTCTTGGCGACAACGTCGGGTAGCGGCGGGGCCTGGTTGGGCATCGCCGGCGCCTGCCAGCCGTTGTGCTGGGCGAGCTGGTTGCCGGCCAGCGTCTCGGCCGC
The DNA here is from genome assembly GCA_046262495.1 of Pseudonocardiaceae bacterium. Classification (GTDB taxonomy): domain Bacteria; phylum Actinomycetota; class Actinomycetes; order Mycobacteriales; family Pseudonocardiaceae. The sequence goes on from JBHEMR010000128.1 coordinate 3,110, forward strand.
CGCCGAGGGCGCGTCCACCGCGGCACGCAACTCTTCGGGTGCACCGTAGAAGCCCGCTAGCTGTAGCTCGACGCTGCGCCAATCCGTCAACGGCGCACCGCGAGTGGGCGCCGGCCGGTCCCCACGGCGCAGCGCCTCCACCAACGCCACGGCCGACTCCGGAGTCTGGTTGTCGTAGAACTCGTAGTTGACCTGCAGTACCGGAGCCAGGTCACAGGCGGCCAAGCATTCGGCGTGCTCGAGGGTGATCGAGCCCTTCGAGCCCGGCTCGCCGGCGGTCTCCTCATGGCCCACCCCGAGCTGCTTGCGCAACCGGGCGTAGATGTCGTCGCCGCCCAACGCCGCACACAGCGTGTTGGTACACACGCTGACCAGGTGCTCGCCACTAGGTTGGCGCTTGTACATGGTGTAGAAGGTGACCACCGCGCTCACCTCGGCGGTGGTGAGCCCCAGCTGCTGCGCGCAGAACACGATTCCGGCCTGGCTGACGTGACCCTGAACGCTTTGCACCAGGTGCAGCATGGGCAGCAGCGCCGATCGAGATCGCGGGTAACGCGCGATGATCTCTTCAGCTCGCCGCCAGGTCTGCTCGTCGAACACGCTGGTGTCCACCCGCACGGGTCGCTCCACCGGCACGTCCTGCACCGTGGTCAGAGTCGTCGGCGCGGCCTGGTCCGCGGCCCCCGCAGCGGCTACCGGCCGTGCGGTGAACGCTGAGTTGCCTGTTCGTTTTTTGGCGCGGCTCACCGGTCCACGCCTCCCATCACCGGATCGATCGACGCCACTGCGGCGATGACGTCGGCCAGCAGGCCGCCCTCGCTCATCGCCGGCATTGACTGCAGGTTGACGAAGCTGGGGTCCCGGACGTGCACCCGCATCGGCCGGGTCCCGCCGTCGGAGACCAGGTGGTAGCCGAGCTCGCCGCGCGGCGACTCCACCGAGCAGTACACCTGACCGGGCGGTACTGCGAAACCCTCGGTGACGAGCTTGAAGTGGTGGATCAGCGACTCCATCGACTGTCCCATGATCTTGCGGACGTGCTCCAGCGAGTTACCCAACCCGTCGGCGCCGAGGGACAGCTTCGCCGGCCACGCGACCTTGGGGTCTTCCACCATGATCGGTCCGGGTTCCAGCTTGTCCACGCATTGGGCGACGATCTTCAGGGACTGGTGGATCTCTTCGACCCGCAACACGTAGCGGGCGTAGCAGTCCGCGTCGGTCGAGGTGGGGACCTCGAAGTCGTATTCCTCATAGCCGCAGTAGGGCTCGACCTTGCGCAGGTCCCATTCCAGACCCGCGCAGCGCAGGATCGGTCCGGTGATGCCCAATTGCAGGCAGCCATCCAGCGGGAGGTAGCCCACGTTCTGCAGCCGCTGTTTCCAGATCGGCTGGCCGGTGAGCAGCTTGTCGTAGTCGGGCAGCCGGGAGTCCATCACCTTCAAGAAATCCCGGATCTTGGCGTCATAGCCCTCGGGCAGGTCCTGGGCGAGGCCGCCGGGCCGGATGAAAGCGTGGTTCATCCGCAGACCGGTGAGGAACTCCAGAAGGTGCAAGACTTCTTCTCGCTCGCGGAACCCGGCGGTCATCCCGGTGAGAGCGCCGAGCTCCATCCCGCCGGTCGCGATCGCCACCAGGTGCGAGCCAACCCTGTTGAGTTCCATGAGCAGCACCCGGATCACCTGCGCGCGGCGCGGCGCGGTGATGCCGAGCAGCTTCTCGGTGGCCAAGCAGTAACCCGCCTCGTTGAACAGCGGCGCTAGATAATCCATCCGGGTCACGAAAGTGACGGCTTGGGTCCAGTTCCGATATTCGCAGTTCTTCTCGATCCCGGTATGCAGGTAGCCGATCACCGAGCGGGCCTGGGTGACGACCTCGCCCTCCAGCTCCAGGACCAGGCGTAATACACCGTGCGTGGACGGGTGTTGCGGACCCATGTTGACCACGATGCGTTCGTCGTGTTTCCAGTCCTCGAACAGGCTGTCCCAGTCACCGCCCGTGACGGTGTACACCCGGCCCTCGGTGGTCTCCCGCGCCGTCGCGGCGTAGGGATCGGCCGCGCTGGTGGCATCGCTGACCGTGTCGGCTGTGCCGCTGCCGACCGTGTGCGCTGCTTCGCTATTCCCCTGTTGCCGTCGCGTCATCAGGAGTACGCCCTCCGCTGGTCCGGCGGTGGGATCTGGGCGCCGCCCTTGTATTCCACCGGGATCCCGCCCAGCGGGTAGTCCTTGCGCTGCGGATGACCGTCCCAGTCGTCGGGCATGAGAATCCGGGTCAGCGCCGGGTGGCCGTCGAAGACGATGCCGAACATGTCCCAGGCTTCCCGCTCCTGCCAGTCCGCGGTCGGGTAGACCTCGACCACGCTGGGTATGTGGGCGTCGTCGACGTCGACGGCGACCTCCAGGCGGATCCGCCGCCGGTAGGTCATCGAGGTGAGGTGGTAAACCGCGTGAAGCCGCTGGGCGACCTCGTTGCCGTAGTCGACGCCGGAGACCGAGCTGCACAGCTCAAAGCGCAACGCCGGATCATCGCGCAGGGTGCGGCACAGCGCCACCAGATGCTCCCGACGCACATAGTAGGTGATCTCACCGCGGTCCACGGTGACCTGTTGGATCGCCTCGACGGGTACCCCACGCTCGCGCATCGCGCCCAGCAGCTCGTCGGTGACCTCGTCGAACCAGCCGCCATAGGGCCGCTGCGCGGGAGCCGGCACGTACGCCGGCAGGGCCAGCCCGCCGTAGCCAGAGGTGTCTCCGGACCCGCGCACACCGAACATGCCCTGCCTGGCCCGGCCGGCGACCACCCCGCCGTGCGTCTCGTGCTCGTCTTGCTGCGCTGAGGTCATCTCGGCAGAGCCGGCTTGATCCGGCGCCAGGCCGTTACTCTCGTCCGTCGTCATTGCTCACTGCTTCCGAGCTTCGATGACCTTGGATCGGCCACTCCCCGATGGTCTGGGGTCCTTCTGCGGGCCGTAGCGAACCGAGGAAGCCACCATTTCGGTGTGCTGGCCGGCCATCTGCGCGGTCCGCTTCGGACCGAGCGGCTCATCCATAATCTTGGCGTGCAGTTTGAGAATGGCGTCGATGAGCATCTCCGGACGCGGGGGGCAACCCGGCAGGTATATGTCCACCGGGACGATGTGGTCCACGCCCTGCACGATCGCGTAGTTGTTGAACATTCCCCCGCTGGAGGCGCAGACGCCCATCGCGAGCACCCAGCGCGGTTCGGGCATCTGGTCGTAGATCTGCCGCAGCACCGGAGCCATCTTGTTGCTCACCCGACCGGCCACGATCATCAGATCGGCCTGCCGCGGAGAGGCACGGAAGACCTCCATACCGAAGCGGGCCAGGTCGTATCGGGGGGCCCCGGTGGTCATCATTTCGATTGCGCAGCAAGCCAGGCCGAACGTGGCGGGCCACAGCGACGACTTCCGGGTCCAGTTGACCAGCTTCTCGACACTGGTCAGCAGGATCCCGCTGGGCAGCTTCTCTTCCAAACCCATGATCAGTTCCAGTCCAGTCCACCGCGGCGCCACACATAGGCGTACGCGAAGCCGAGCGTCACGATGAAGAGAACGATTTCCACCAGGCCGAATATGCCCAGTGAGTCGGCCGCCACAGCGAACGGGTAGAGGAACACCATCTCAATGTCGAAGAGGATGAACAGCATCGCGGTGAGGTAGTACGCCACTGGCATCCGCCCGGCTCCCGCGACCGGCTGCGGGGAGGGCTCGATACCGCACTCGTAGGCATCGAGCTTGGCCCTGTTGTACCGGCGCGGCCCGATATAGGGCGCCGCGACGATGGAGAAGACCGCAAAACCAGCGGCTAGCAGGAGCAGCAATACGAGGGGAACATAGGGTTGCAGCACTACCGTCCCCTCCTTCGGCGTCTCATGAACGTCCCACCGCGTCTCATGAAAGTCTCCCACCTACCCTACGTGCGGACCGGTCACGCGGTGCCCTGAGGCTAACCTAAAATCCGGCCCGATCAGGCATTATCCGCGACGCGTGGTTGTCGATCACACGCTCGGAGTCAGCCGGGTCATCGCTGTGATCACCCGATCCATCGCGTCGCCCTCCCGGCTGTCGTAGAGGTTGGCCAACAGCTTGAGCAGGAAGCGCATCAAAGTCGGGCGCGGCAAGCCGTGGCGGGTCGCGGCGCGCATCACGGCCGGGTGGGCGATCAACCGGCTGAATGCATTGCCCAACCGGAAATAGCCACCCAGCTCCTCGCGCAGGGCAGCGGGGTACCGCCGCAACGCGTGCTCGCGGGCCAGCCCCTCTGGCCGGGCCAGTGCCTGGATCGTGCACTCGGCGGCGAACCGGGCGGACTGCATCGCATAAGCGATGCCCTCACCATTGAACGAGTTGACCATGCCGCCGGCGTCTCCGACCAGCAACAAGCCGTTGCGGTAGTGCGGCGTGCGACTGAAGCCCATTGGCAGGGCCGCACCAGCGATCTTGCCAGCGGCGTTGCCCTCGCGAAAACCCCACTCCGTTGGGGTGCTGTCCAACCACGACCGCAGCAGCGCCCGGTAGTCGGTCTTGCCGTACGCCGCCGACGTCGACAGGATCCCCAGGCCGACATTGGACGTCCCATCGCCCATGCCGAAGATCCAGCCGTAGCCGGGTAGCAGCCTGGGCTGCTCGGGGATGGTGTGGTCCCAGAGCTCGAGGTGGCTTTCCAGGAAGTCGTCATGGGTGCGGGGACTGGTGTAATAGCGCCGCACCGCGACACCCATCGGCCGGTCTTTGCGCTTGTCCATGCCCAGACTGAGCGCGAGCCGGGCGCTAACCCCGTCGCAGGCCAACGTCAGCGGGGCACGGTAGTGCATCGGCTGCTTGTCCGGACCCTGCTTGCCTTTCACGCCGAGGACCCGGCCACTGCGTTCGTCGGTGATCGCCTCGGTGACCGTGTGCTGCTCATGCAGTCGCGCGCCGGCCTTCTCAGCGTGGCGCGCCAGCATCTCGTCGAAGTCCAGCCGGGTGCGCACCGCGCCGTAGGGCGGGAAGCTGGCCAGATCGGGCCATGGCAGTTCGATCGTCACTCCGCCACCGACCACCCGCAGGCCCCGATTGTGCAACCAGCCAGCCTCGACGCTGGTATCGATGCCGAGATCGATCAGCTGCTTGACACCTCGGGGGGTCAGCCCATCCCCGCACACCTTCTCCCGGGGAAACGTGGACTTCTCCAGCAACAGCACGTCCAAGCCGGCGCGAGCCAGGTAAGCGGCAGCGGTCGAACCCGCCGGCCCCGCCCCCACCACGATCACGTCCGCATCGTTGCCGCCGGAACCCGCACGCCTGGCCATCCCGCTCCCTCGCCGCGATCCCGCAGTGCTGTTCGGCCGAGTGTACGGGTCGACGCACGTCAGATCTCCGCGACAGCAGCAGGCTCGGCAGGTCGTCGCCGATATGCGACGTAGACCGGCTGTTCGTGCGATTGGGGAAAAGACATTGTGACCCCCAAGCCCGTGGCGGCCTTCGAGCGCTCATCGTCGTCCACCGGGCTTGGTGGCGACTTGGCACCAGCTTGGAGCAGCGAACTGCGTTGGAACTACAGCTATTCGGGCCGGTCCGGGGCGGTGCTGCTGTCCAGTCCGTGGTGTACCGGGTCACAGCAGCTCAAGTCCACCGTGTCGTCTTGTTCGGGGTTGTTCTGATCGGACTCATTTCGGTCGTCGGTCCCAACGGGGACGCTGTCGTCAGCCCCGTCGATAACACGTGCGCTGCCGGGCTCTGATCCCCTTCCACGACAGGGCAGCAGCGTGGCGACGCCGCCGCCCAGCAGCGTGGCGACCAGCAGGGCTACTGCGAGCGCTCCGAAGGGAACCTCGACCGGGTCGAACGCCGCTGCGCCGAGCCGCCCGCCGGCCAGCGCGCCGAACACTGAGCTCCCGACCGCGAGCGCCGTGGCGGCCATCGCGAGGATCCGCAGCCGCTCGGACCGGTCCTGACCGTCGGCGACGCAACGGCGCCCCACTGCCGCCCCGATCAGCAGAGGTACCGCAAGGACTACGCCCCACCAGGGTTGCACCGGACCCTGCGGCAACGCGGCGAGCAGTGGCACCGCCGGCACTGGCCCGGCGTGCACGGCGACCGGACTGATCGACAATGCGCCTACCGACAAACCAGGTCCGGCCAGCCACGACAGTCCGGCGATCGCCGCGTTCGGTAGGTACCCGATCGACAGGATGATCAGCCCGGAGGCGCTTACGATATCGGGCCCCGACATCTCGACTACCTCAGGCGCGGACACCACGAGAGCCAACAGCACCGCGCCGAAGCCGGCGCTCAGCGCCATCGCCAGCCCCCACACCCCGGCTTCCAGGCCGGGCCGTACCCATCCGGGGGCGTGTCGTAGCGCCGCTGGCAGCAACTCGCAGGGCCGTAGCAGACCGAGGCCGGCGGCGATACCGGCAACTAGCGCGCAACCGACAGCGGCCTGCGCAGGATCCGCGGTGATCGTGGCCGGGGTGGCGACAAGCGCCAGGACAGCACCCATGACGCCGTGGGTACCGGCGATCGTCGCGGCCACCCACCCGGCGTCGGCGGGCTGGGTAATCCCGGACCGGCCCGCGACCCCGGCCGCGCCGCAGGCGACCAGTGCGCCGAGCACCAGCGTGGGCAGCAGCGGCAAGACGCCGAGCGGCGCACCTTGGATGATCAGGGGCACGTGGTGTGCAGCCAACCAGCCCACCGCCCCCAGCCGAGTCACCCCCGCCGCGGAGGTGTCTGCTCCGCTGGCGGCGGTGAGGATTGCGAGCGCAACAGCGGCGGCTAGGAAGCTGGCGACGGCGGGCAGGCAGGCGGCACCGATCAGCGCACCCAGGCGAGGCCGAGTACCTTCGCCTGCTGGGTCACGGGCCGGGTCCTCAGACACCAGCGGCGACAGCGAGAGGCTCACGACCCCACCCTCGCAGCCGTTTCACCTCGCTGCGGCGATCACGTCGCCGACGCGCCCCTCATGTAACCGAATCGGGCTAGCGCCCGCGGGTACTTGCACTGGCACCGAACTGGGTCAAGGCAGGGATCTGATGATCTCGCGCATGAGCTTCGCGGTGTCGCTGGGTGTCTTGCCGACCGCGACGCCGGCCGCCTCCAGGGCCTCCTTCTTGGCTTCGGCGGTTCCGGCGGAGCCAGAGACAATGGCACCGGCATGGCCCATGGTCTTACCTTCAGGGGCGGTGAAGCCAGCGATGTAACCGACCACCGGTTTGGTGATGTTGGCCTTGATGTAGTCGGCGGCACGCTCTTCGGCATCCCCACCGATCTCACCGATCATCACCACAGCTGCAGTATCGGGGTCGTCTTCGAAGGCTTGCAGGGCGTCGATATGAGTGGTGCCGATAACCGGGTCACCACCGATTCCCACACACGTGGAGAAACCGATATCCCGCAGCTCAAACATCATCTGGTAGGTCAGGGTGCCAGATTTCGACACCAGACCGATTCGGCCCGGGCCGGTGATATCGGCGGGGATGATCCCCGCATTCGAGGCGCCCGGACTGATCACCCCGGGACAGTTTGGACCCACGACGCGGGTGTGCGCTGGGTTGCTACCCCGTCTGGCGCCGACGGCCTGCGCGCAGAAACCGACGGTGTCATGCACTGGGATTCCCTCGGTGATTACTACGACCAGTCCGGTGCCAGCGTCGATTGCCTCGATGACCGCGGCCTTGGCAAAACGGGGCGGGACGAAGACCACACTGACGTCGGCCCCGGTAGCGGCCATCGACTCGGCCACCGAGCCGAACACGGGCAGCGCTGCACCGTTGAAATCGACAGTCTGACCGGCCTTGCCCGGGGTGACACCACCAACGACCTGGCTACCCGCATCGAGCATCCGCTGGGTATGTTTGCGGCCCTCCGAGCCGGTCATCCCTTGGACGATTATTTTCGAGTCCTTGGTCAGGAAGATTGCCACCGGTCAGGCTCCCTTGGCGAATGTCAGTGCCGCGAGCTCGGCAGCCTTGTCCGCCGCGGCGTCCATCGTGTCGACCATCGTGACGAGTGGGTGGGCTGCTCGGGCGAGGATCCGGCGACCCTCAGCGATGTTATTGCCATCCAGCCGGACCACCAGCGGCTTGGCCGCGGCATCGCCCAGAATGCTCAGAGCCCGCACGATGCCGGTAGCCACCTGGTCGCAGGCGGTAATCCCGCCGAAGACGTTGACGAATACCGCGTGCACGTCCGGATCACCGAGTATGATGTCCAGCCCATCCGCCATCACCTGGGCGTTCGCGCCGCCGCCGATATCGAGGAAATTGGCCGGTTTCATCCCACCGTGCGCCTGGCCTGCGTAGGCGACGACATCCAGGGTTGACATGACCAGGCCGGCACCATTGCCGATAATGCCGACCTGCCCGTCGAGCTTGACGTAATTGAGGTTGCGGGCTTTGGCCCTGGCCTCCAGCGGGTCCTGATTGGCCGGGTCGACCAGCTCCACGTGATCGGGGTGGCGGAACCCGGCGTTGTCGTCGAGAGTCACTTTCCCGTCCAGCGCGATGATCGACCCTTGCGAGTCGCGGACGAGCGGGTTGACCTCCACCAGGGTCGCGTCTTCGGCGACGAAAACATCCCAGAGCCTGTGAACAGCCTCGGCCACTGGCTGCGCCACCTCCGCGGGGAACCCGGCTGCCTGGACGATCTCAGCGGCCTTGCGGGCATCGAGGCCAGCAACCGGGTCCACCGGCACCTTGGCCAGCGCCTCCGGTGCCGTCACCGCCACCTCCTCGATCTCCATCCCGCCCTGCACGCTGGCCATCGCGAGGAAGGTGTGGTGGGTGCGGTCGAGGATGAACGACAGGTAGTACTCCTCAACGATGTCGCAAGCAGGAGTCACCAGCACGCGGTGCACGGTGTGACCCTTGATGTCCATGCCAAGGATCGCCGCCGCTTTACGCTGCGCCTCCTGCGGCGTGGCGGCCAACTGCACACCGCCAGCCTTGCCACGGCCACCGGTCTTCACCTGCGCCTTGACGACAACGGTGCCACCAAGCTCCGCAGCGGCGGCATATGCCTGCTCGCCCGTCGTGACGACGCGGCCCGGCAGCACCGGGACACCGTGGGCACCGAACAGAGCCCTCGCCTGGTATTCGTACAAATCCACGCGGCCGACCCTATCCAGCCACTCCTCACCAGCACCCCACCGGCACCAGTGAAGAAGATCACTGCACTGTGATCATCTTACTGAGGGATCATTCGACTGAGGCAGCGGCCAGCGCGTCGCGCACCCAGGCGACGATCTCGTAGGTGGTGGCGCCCGGAGTGAAGACCTTGGCCACCCCGAGCTCGGTGAGCGTCGGGATGTCCTGCTCAGGGATGATTCCGCCGCCGAAGACCAGCACGTCTGTCGCGCCCTTGCTCTCTAACAGCTCGATGACCCTGGCGAACAGCGTCATGTGAGCACCGGAAAGCACCGATAACCCCACCGCGTCGGCGTCTTCCTGGAGCACCGTTTCCACGATCTGCTCCGGCGTCTGGTGCAGCCCGGTATAGATGACCTCCATACCGGCGTCGCGCAGGGCCCGCGCAACGACCTTGGCGCCACGGTCGTGCCCGTCGAGTCCAGGTTTGGCGACGACCACCCGGATACGTCCGCTCATTGCGCCAAGCGTAGCTCGTGACCGGAATACTGTAAGGGCATGAACCGCGCGGACCAGCTCCAGTCCGCGGCACGCCAGCTGATCACTCACCGACCAGTTACCTCCCGACGGCCCTACGACTGCTACCGCACCGACGACTTACCCCCTACCGAGCTCGCCGCGCCGTCTCCGGGCTGTCGTACTCGATTCGTCGCTCTATGGAGTGAGCTGGACGCCTGAATCGTGCCCAAACGCAGCGCCAGGCTAGATCATCCGGATCTCCTCGTGGCTAACTATCAGGGCCACGGCGTGGGACACCTATCCCTGCCGGTCGATTCAACCGCCGTGCGCACCGTGGTGAGCGGCCTGGCGCCCCGCTCCGCCTCGTAATTCCAAAACGACCGACCGCCCAGCGCGCAAGAACCAACGCTGGCCGATAAAGCCGGACGTATCGCGGAACGGCGCCTTGCCCACACCGGTCGCCCTCCGTTACGTTCCCGCGGTCCACGGCCACTGTCCGAGCACGACCGATTGCAGCTGGTCCACACCAGCCCTCCGGGATCCCCCGCCCGGTATCAGTCCGGACTCGCTGAGACAGGAAAGGCAGGTCTTGGCTCGACACCGCTCCCCAGGCGGCCAACGACCATCTCTGGTCGTTGCGGCGGCGCTGGGCCCTGGCACCTCAAGTACCCGGGTGGCGCATCGCAGCACCGGCCCCTCCCCCACCGCGCGCGGTCGGGTAGTGGTGGCAGCCGTTGCGGCTGGCGCTTTCGTGGCCGCAGGCCAGACCATCGACCACACCGCCGTCACGATCTCCAACGATGCCACCTTGCTGGCGTCTGCGCAGGATGCGTCGTCGGCGATAGGTCTCGGCGGCCCCACACCTCCACCTGAGTATCTCCCGATCACTCGACCCACTGACTCTGCCGCAGCCGAAGCTGTGCAGGCGATGGCTAAGGGGCAACGCCTGGTGGACGAGCGCGCTACCCAGCAGGCCCAGGCCAGCAGGGTTCAGTTCGTCCTGCCCACGAAGGGTGTCTTCACGTCGGGATTTGGCGGCCGGTGGGGAGTGTTTCATTACGGAATCGACCTCGCCAACGCCATCGGGACGCCGATCGTCGCCGCAGCCGACGGCGTGATCGCGGAGGCTGGACCAGCGAGCGGGTTCGGCCTGTGGATACGCATCCGACACTTCGATGGCACGACGACCGTCTACGGGCACATCAACCGCTCACTCGTGGCGGCGGGCCAGAAGGTCCGAGCGGGCCAGGAGATCGCCGAGATGGGCAACAGGGGCAACTCCACCGGGCCGCACCTGCACTTCGAAGTGTGGAACGCGGCCGGTCAGAAAATCAACCCGATTATCTGGCTACACCAGCACGGCATCGACTTCTGACGGTGCTGCCCGCCGGCTCACCGGCCACCATCCGATGGCCACCCGCCTACTAGATGCGTGTGTGCTGTGCGCCACACCGAGCACAGCGGGCGGCGGTTGCGAACCGGGCGAAAAGACCGATCGCAATGCCGGCAGCGTCCGCGGAGACCAGCGCCATGCTGCGCCAGGAGGGATCGCCAACCCGCGGCGAGGGGCAGCAGTCGAACCCGCACCGCTGGCCATGCCGCCGCTGGCTCCGGCCCGCGAAGTACCCGCTCGACGTCGCGCAAGTACGCTTCCACGCGTGCCCGCAAGACCTGCCTCAACCGCTCGTCCATTC
>JBHEMR010000129.1:0-5097 GCA_046262495.1 Pseudonocardiaceae bacterium
CAGCCCCAGGTACAGGCCGACGCCGGCACCACTGGACACCGCGAAGGCGCTGCCCAGGTCGAAATCGCCCAGCTCGCCTAGCCGGTCTAGCTTGCGGGTGTTAACCCCTCCGCTGGCGTCCGGGAACGTCACCCAGCGCAGCACGATCGTGATGACCGCCAGCGCGGACAGGCCAAGCGTGATCAACGGCCGAGACGCGGGCAGTGTCAGCCGGTCGCCGAACACGCTCAGCAGGACCACCACTCCGGCCGCGACGAGCAGGAGTACGGCGAACCACGCGCCGAAGCCTGCATTCCAGGCGTCCACACCCGTGGATCGGTCGATTCCCAGCACCGTGATACTGGCGGTGTACCACGGCAGGAAGCTGGAGATATACGCCACCAGGGCCGCGCCGATCACGACCCAGTCCAGCGTCCGCACCGCGCCCGCTTGAGATCCCGCCATGTCTGGTATGCCTCCCGGGGCGACCTTGACCGAGCCGTGCAGGCTACCCTAGGGCAAGCTGCGCAGCACACCGGGCAACAACCCCGACCAGGCAGCAATCGATGCAGAGGAAGATCACCGGAGAAATGAGCGAGGGAAAGAGCACGGCTAACTCGGTCGCCGATATCGAGGCCAAATGGCGGCACGAGTGGGCTGAACGCGGCACCTACCGGTTCGACCGGACCAAGCCCCGCAGCGAGATATTCTCTATCGACACCCCACCGCCGACCGTCTCCGGCACGCTGCATCCTGGCCACTGCTTCTCCTACACCCACACGGACATCATCGCCCGTTACCAGCGCATGTGCGGCAAAGAAGTCTTCTATCCGATGGGGTGGGACGACAACGGTCTGAATACCGAGCGCCGGGTGCAGCTGATGCTGGGCGTGACCTGCGACCCGAGCCTGCCCTTCGATCCGGACTTTCGTATCCCAGACAAGCGCTTGAAGCCCACCGTGGCGATCAGCCGCCCGAACTTCGTCGAATGCTGCGCCGCGGTGACCGAAGTGCTGGAGAAGCAGTATTTCGAACTGTGGTCGGCACTCGGGTTGTCGGTTGACTGGACACAGACCTACACCACTATCGGCAAGCACGCGATCCACACTTCTCAGTACGCGTTCCTGGAGCTGCTCGCCAAGGGGCTGATCTACCGTACCGAGTCCCCGACGCTGTGGGATGTGGATTTGCGATCAGCAGTCGCACAGGCCGAACTTGAAGATCGTGACATACCAGGCGCCTTTCATCGCTTGCGCTTCCGCGCCGAGGTCGACGAGACGCCTATCTTCATTGAGACCACCCGCCCGGAACTGCTGCCCGCGTGCGTCGCGCTGGTCGCTCATCCCGGCGACGAGCGATACCAGCACCTTTTCGGCGCTACGGCACTGTCACCACTGTTCGACGTGGCCGTCCCTATTGTTGCCCACGAGCTCGCTGAGCCGGGCAAGGGCAGCGGAATCGCGATGATCTGCACCTTCGGTGACACCACGGATGTCACCTGGTGGCGGGAGCTGAAGCTGGAACTCCGAGCGATCGTCGACAAAGCCGGGAGAATCACCGAGGAGATGCCGCACGGCATCGTCAGTGAGCGCGGCCAGCAAGCCTATGCCCAGCTGGCCGGCAAGAAGGTGGTACCAGCCCGCGAGACGATCGTCGCGCTGCTCACCGCGTCCGGGGAACTGGAAGGCACACCGCGACCGACGATCCACCCGGTCAAGCATTGGGAAAACGGTACCAAGCCGCTGGAGATCGTGACCAACCGGCAATGGTTCATCCGTTATCCCGCCAAGAGCGACATGATCGCGCGTGGCGAGCAACTGCGGTGGGCGCCGGAATACATGCAGGCGCGCTACGAGGACTGGGTCAACGGGCTCATGGGTGACTGGAACATCACCCGGCAACGGTTCTTCGGTGTTCCCTTCCCGGTGTGGTACCCGATCGAGGTCGACGGCACGGTGACACCCGATCGGCCGATCGTGGCCAGCGTCGGGGACCTGCCGATCGATCCGTCCGTCGATGTTCCAGAGGGTTTCACGGCCGACCAACGCGACGTGCCCGGCGGCTTCACGGCTGACCCGGACATCATGGACACCTGGGCGACGTCGTCGCTGACGCCGCAGATCGCCGGCCACTGGATCGACGATAAGGACCTGTGGCAGCGCGTGTACCCGATGGACCTGCGTCCGCAAGCGCACGACATCATCCGCACCTGGCTTTTTTACACCATCGTGCGCAGCCACTACAGCTTCGGCACTGCGCCCTGGGGCACCGTCGCGATCTCGGGCTTCGTCTACGACCCGGACCGCAAGAAACTGTCCAAATCCTCGGACAACAGCCCAGACACCCCGAACAACCTGATCGCCTCATTCGGTGCCGATGCGGTGCGGTATTGGGCCGCAGGTGGGCGGCCCGGCCTCGACCTCGCCTTCGACCGCAACCAGTTCAAGATCGGCCGAAAGCTGGTAGTGAAGCTGCTCAACGTCGCCAAGTTCATCGGCGGGTTCGGTGCGCCGTTAGCCGACTCGAGGGCGATACATCCGCTTGACACCGCACTACTGCTGCGGTTGAAGAAAACTGTCGCTGAGGCTACCGCGGCCTTTGAGGGCTACGACTTCACCAAAGCGCTGTTGGTGACCGAGACGTTCTTCTGGTCTTTCTGTGATGACTATGTCGAGTTGGTGAAAAACCGGGCCTACCAACAGGACAGCTCGGCGCTGGCGACGCTGCAGCACGCCCTCGACGTCATGCTCCAGCTCTTCGCGCCGTTCCTGCCGTTTGTCACCGAAGAGGTGTGGTCGGCGTCCCACGACGACTCGATTCACCGCTCTCGGTGGCCCGACTTAGTCGATCTCGGCGTGCAACCGGAGGCCGACACCGCCCATCTTGATGCGGCCGCGACCCTACTCCACGAGATCCGCAAGGCGAAAAGCGCTGCAAAGGTTTCCTTGCGGACGGTCGTCAGCGAACTCACCGTGCACGCCAGCGCAGACCATCTGCACTTACTGCGCGCAGTCATCGACGACATCCGTGAAGCCGGGAATGTCGCGAAGGTGTCCACCCGGCCCAGCGACAACGGCGTCCGTGTCGACGTGGAACTCGAGCCCGTCGCAGCGCAGTGATATCGAACAGATCAGTGGGGCTCGGGCGTTTCCCCGAGTCCGGTGTGTTCCAGGTCGAGCGAGCGCTGGATTTGTCGACGGGTGACGTCGTCGCTGAACGCGCCGTCATGGTAGAGACGGTCCGGCTCCGTGCTTTCCACGTCGAGGAGATCGCGGTCGGCGCGGGTCCAGCGCAGCACCAGCGCAAGCACGGCGAGCAGCACCGGCACCTCGCCGAGCATCCAGGCCGCGACCGCCCCGAGCCGCTGGTCGGCGAGCAGGTCGGGAACGAAAGGCAGCCGCAGCGCGCCGTAGAAGCCGGTCGCGACGGGCGTCGCCCGGCTGAGTAACCAGCTGGAGAACGCGGCGTGCAGCGCCATCACGGCGAACACCATGACGATCCGACCGATAGCCGGCAGTCCGCGCCCGGGCAGGCTATGGCCCAGCACTGGCCAAAACAGCGCGAGACCGGTGAGAAAGAACACGGTGTCCATGGCCAGGTGCGCCCAGTGCTGCGTGACGATGGTGTCGAACAGCCCGGTTGGGTAAAGCCCGAAAAGGGTGACTGCCACGGCCGCCCACGCGATAGCTGGGTTGCGAGCCAGCCGCACTGCTGGTGTGTCGAGCAGGCTCACCAGCCGCCGTGTCATCCGGTCCGGGGCAAGCTCCAGGGTCATGGTCACCCCGTGACCCAGCACGAGAAGCACCGGGACGAAGCTGGCGATCAGCATGTGCTGCACCATGTGCACGCTGAACACCCCGGGGCCGTAGGTGCCGATGCCCGATGAGGTGGCGACCAGCAGCGCCGCGCAGCCGGCCAACCACGCCGCTGTGCGTCCAGCGGGCCAGGGCCGTCCGGCGCGGCGCAGGCGGCGCACGCCAGCCAGGTAGAGCGCGGCTGCCACTACCGCGAGCGTGTCGAACACCAGGTCGAACCGCCACCGCAGGGCGAGGTCCACAGGGGTGAGATGGGATGGAAGGTCGTAGCCCAGCAGGTAGACGAGCCTGCTGGGCTGGTGGCCCGCTTCGGCCGGTGGGAACAGCCGGATCAGCCCGGTGCCCGCGGCGGCCGCCGCGGCGAGCAGCAGGATTTCCAGGGCCGCGAGGCGCAGCGCCATCGTCTGCCCTTCGCCGGTCGCCACCACCGCGCGGCTCCGCTTGCCGATCGCGGCCAGCCCCAGAAGTATCACGGCGCTGACCACCACCAGCAGGCCGTATCCGCTGGTCAGCAGATCCGATGGGGCGACTGCGTAGGCCGCGTATATCAGGCCCGAGACGCCGACCAGCGGAAGCGACCAGGTCGCGATCGCGGTGTGCCAGCGCAGCACGACAGCTCGCCCGTCGCGCCCGCGCGAGAGGTGCGACAGCACCGCGATGGTGCTGCCCAGCCACAGCACGGCGCCGAGCACGTGCAGAGTCAGCGCATCACCGACGATGTCGTGCGACCGCTCGGCGTTGGTCGCCGCGGTCAAGGTCACCGGCAGGAGCCCCACTAGCGCGAGTAGTAGCAGGCCGACGGCGCTACGCCAGGACAGCGCCCAGCCCGCGAGCATGCCCACCACGGATGCCGCCAGCGCCGCGAGCGCCCACCCGGTGGCCTGCTCGGTCTGACCGATGCCAATGACCAGCGCATCGGGACGGGTGACGAACCGCCCTGGGGAGATGCCGCTGTTTTCCGCAACGGTGAGCACCGCGACCGCCAGGGACGCGCACGCCTGCACGACCGACCAGCCCCGGGCCGCGCGCAGGCCGGCGTACCCGCTCGGTGACACGACGCCGTACGGGTCGCCCGGCACCAGCACCGCTGCCAGCAGCAGGTTCCCAACAGCGGCCGCCGCGGCGCCCATCGCCACCACCCGGGCCGCGGGCAGCCCTAGATCCACCACCGGACCCAGCGCTGGCAGCCCGTAGAGCACCGAGACGCTGGTGGCGAACTCGGCGAGCAGGCCCCCGGTCAGAGCCGCGGTCGCCGCGAGGCCAAGGGCCAGCGCCGGCGATACTCGTGTCGATCGGCTGTGCA
>JBHEMR010000130.1:0-3745 GCA_046262495.1 Pseudonocardiaceae bacterium
GGCGATCGCCGAGCGGCTCAAGCGCAACGCCGACGGGCTGGTGTGCGCGGTGGTGCAGCAGCGCGGCACCGGCGACGTGCTGATGGTGGCCTGGATGGACGACGAGGCGCTGCACCGCACGCTGACCACCGGCCGGGCCACGTACTGGTCGCGCAGCAGGCAGACCTACTGGATCAAGGGGGCGACCTCCGGGCACGCTCAGCACGTACACGAGGTGCGGTTGGACTGTGACGGCGACGCCCTGCTGCTTGTCGTCGACCAGGTCGGCCCCGCCTGCCATACCGGGGCACGCACCTGCTTTCAGCAGGTGCTTGTGAGTGGCGATGCGAGTGATAACCCGCATCGCCACTCACAAGACGCCAGTCAAGTACCGCTGTAAGTTCGGGGCGATCGTGGTTACCACCGTGTGGGCATCGGCGGAGGCCAGCGGCTCTAGCCGGATCACGTAGCGCACCATGGCGAGGCCGACCATCTGGGTACCGCATAACGCTGCGCGTAGCTGGGGCTGGTCCGGAGCTACCGCAGTGACGATTCGACCGAAGATCACTCGGCCGAGGAACTCGCGCATCAGCCGAGCAGCTTGCTCGTGGCTGGCCACGCTGCGCACCAGCGCGGCCAGCGCCCCACCGCCATTGGCGTCCCAGACGGACAAAAATGTGCGCAGAATCCGCTCGGCGGTCCGCTCCGGATCACCCTCGAGGATCCGGGAGAGGATCTCCGTGGGATCGACGGGGATCTCCAGGGCGGCGACGAACAGCCCATCCTTGCCGCCGAACCAGTGGTTGACCATCGCGGCGTCCACTCCAGCGCGCTGGGCGATCGCTCGCACAGTGGCCCCGTCGAAGCCGCGCTCGGTGAACTCTGCTCGCGCGGCGTCGAGCAGCGCCGCCCGGGTGTTCTCCCCGGCCGGACGACGACCTCGGGGATGCGGTCGGCTGCCGCGTTGGTCCGCCACTCACACTCCTACTTTCAACGGAAGTTGAAAAAGTATGCCCGCACTCACTGTGGAGTCAACGGCGGGCACAATAGATCCATGGTCAGCAACGCCGAGGCCGGTAGTGGCCAACTGCAGCCGAGTAGGGAGCGGTTTCGCTCCCTGGCGACAGATCGTCGGGTGATCCCGGTGACCCGTACGCTGCTCGCCGATGGTGAAACCCCGCTGGGGGTGTACCGCAAGCTCGCCCAAGGCCAGCCGGGAACGTTCCTTTTCGAGTCGGCGGAGAACGGTTCATCCTGGTCGCGCTGGTCCTTCATCGTGGTGCACAGTGCTGCCACGCTCACCGAGTCCGGTGGTCGCACGGTCTGGCGTGGGACACCGCCGGTAGGGCTTCCCGGCGTGCAGGGAGCGTGGACGGGTACCCCGCTGGAGGCGTTGCGCCAGACCGTCGAGGCACTGCATACCGAGCCGCTGCCGGGCCTGCCCCCGCTCACCGGTGGGATGGTCGGCTATCTCGGCTACGACGCGGTCCGGCGCCTGGAGCGGCTACCTGAGTTGGCGGTCGACGACCTGCGGGTGCCCGAATTGGTGATGTTGCTGGCCACCGACCTCGCTGCGGTGGACCACCACGAGGGCACCGTCACGCTGATCGCAAACGCCATCAATTGGGACGATTCGCCCGATCGCGTCGATGAGGCCTACGACGACGCGGTGGCCCGGTTGGATGGGATGGTCGCGAAACTGTGCACGCCCGCGCCGGCCAGCGCGGCGGTCTTCAGCCGACCGGCACCGGAGTTCGTGCGCCGGCGCAGCCCGGAGCAGCACCACGTCGCAGTCGAGGCCGCCAAGGAGGCCATCCGGGCCGGCGAGGCCTTTCAGGTGGTGGTGTCCCAGCGCTTCGAGATCGCCACTGACGCTGACCCGCTGGATATCTATCGGGTCCTACGCACCACCAACCCGAGCCCGTACATGTACCTGCTCATCCTGGAGGAGTTCAGCATCGTCGGGTGCAGTCCCGAAGCCCTGGTGACGGTCCGGGACGGGAAGGTCACCACCCACCCGATCGCCGGCACCCGGCCCCGCGGCGCTGACCCGGACGAGGACTGCTGGCTGGAGAAGGACCTGATGGTCGACGAGAAAGAGCGCGCCGAGCACCTCATGCTGGTCGATCTCGGGCGCAACGACGTCGGCCGGGTGTGTCGCGCCGGCTCGGTGCACGTCACCGACTTCTTCCGGGTCGAGCGCTACAGCCACGTCATGCACCTGGTGTCCACCGTCACCGGCGAGTTGGCGCCGGGGTACACCGCATTCGACGCGGTGGCCGCCTGCTTCCCGGCTGGGACGCTGTCTGGCGCGCCCAAGCCGCGAGCGATGGAGCTCATCGAGGAGCTCGAGCCCACCCGGCGCGGCGTGTATGGGGGAGTGGTCGGCTACTTGGACTTCGCCGGGGACGCCGATACCGCGATCGCCATCCGCACCGCGATGGTCCGCAACGGGGTGGCCTACGTGCAAGCTGGCGGAGGCATCGTCGCCGACTCCGACCCAGTGGCCGAGGACACCGAATGCCTGAACAAGGCGGGCGCAGTGCTGGCCGCCATCGCCGCCGCGGGCACTTTGCGGCTCGCGGCCGGGGAAACCACTGCCGAGCCCGCCGGTTCGCTGCGTGCCTGAGCGCGCACCCGCGCGCGGGGCGCTTGCCGCCGTCATCGTCGCGCTGATCGCGGCATCGGTGTTGCTCGGCGTCTCGGCGCTGCTGGGATGGGCCCAGCTCGATGTTCGGGAGCCCCTGCGCGGGATCGTCGCGGTGCGAGTGGACGGATCCGCGGTGCTGCCCGCGCTGAGCCCACTGGCTTTGCTCGCGCTCGCCGCGGTGGCCGCGGTGCTGGCGACCGGTGGTTGGGCGCGATGGCTGCTCGGCGCGTTGCTGCTGGTCGCGGCGGTGGCGCCGATCGTCGCGGTGGTGCGGGTGGCCGAAGGGCGGTGGCTTACCGGCGCGACGCTGGCCGCAGTGGAGCTGCCCGCCCGGTCGGTGCCGCTTGGAACGACCACGGTGCTGTTCGCGGGTCCCGCGCTCGCTGCAGGCGGTGCATTACTCGTCGCCGCGGCCGGCGTCGCGCTGGTGGCACGGGGTCACCGGATGCCGCGGCTGGGTCGCCGTTACCAGTCGCCGACGGCGCGCCAATACGACCAGATGCCGCTGGACGGGCGGTTCTGGGAGCGGATGGACGCCGGTGAGGACCCTACGGAGTCGGGACACCCCCGGTGACGAGTCGCAAGGCAGGCCGCAGCTAGCATCGAGACCCGGCTGCGCACGGGGCGGAAGGGGAAAGGCTTGAGTGTCCTGGAGGCGATCCTCGAAGGAGTCAGAACCGACCTCGCGGCCCGCGAAGCCGCAGTCGCGTTCACCGAGATCAAGCGGCGCGCCACTAGGGCGGCGGCTCCCCTGGATGCGCTGACGGCATTGCGTGGCCCTGGGATCGGTGTCATCGCGGAGGTGAAGCGCCGCAGCCCGTCCCGAGGTGCCCTGGCGGAGATCCCGGACCCAGCCGCACTCGCCGCGGACTACGCCGAAGCCGGTGCCCGAATGATCAGTGTGCTGACCGAGGGTCGGCGATTCGGCGGCTCGCTGGCCGACCTGGACGCGGTACGTGCCGTGGTCGACATCCCGGTGCTGCGCAAGGACTTCATCGTCAGCCCGTATCAGGTGCACGAGGCACGGGCGCACGGCGCGGACGTGGTGCTGCTGATCGTCGCCGCGCTGGAACAGAACGCGCTGGAGTCGCTGGTCGACCGGGTCGAATCGCTGGG